>JAGRKY010000558.1 GCA_020442095.1 Bauldia sp. | reverse complement strand
AGGGTCGACTTGCCGGCGCCATTCTCGCCGAGCAGCGCATGGACCTCGCCGGGATAGAGCGTCAGCGAGACATCCTCGAGCGCCTGGGTGGCGTCGAAGCGCTTGGCGATGTTCCGCATTTCGAGAACAGGTACCGGCGCCCGGCCATTTTCCGCCGGGCGCAGCGATGTCACGCCCGCGGCATGTGCCGACTCAGACTCCGTCACAACGCCCGCCTCCCTGAACACGTTTCCCGCAGCGGCCGGCTTCTTTTAGCGGCTCTTTTCCGACTGCGACTTCCCTTCGCGACTATATTGAAACGTTATCGGCTACGGCAAGCACTTACCGATCATCGCGGGAAAATCTCGATTCCTGCTCTCTTCGCACCCCCGAGAATCGTTTCGGAAAATGCCCCTGCGAACAGGCAATTGGCAGGACGCCGAATCAGCTTCACCTCGCGGATTGCTTGCGTTTTGGCGACTTGCGACTAATGTTGGAAACGATGCAAAAAATCGCCTGTGGTCGAGCGTCGAAGCTGCGTGGCCGCGAGGATGTGAGATGCAATGACAAGCCACCCACCCCGGCGCGCCCGCCGGCGGCAAGAGGTGGCGAGGGGAGGAAGCATGGAAAGATTTGATGTCATCGTCGTGGGTGCGGGTTCCGGTGGCGGCGTCGCCGCGGCGCGGCTGACCGAGGACCCCGATTGCCGGGTGCTGCTGCTCGAGGCCGGCCCGGATTTCCCGAGGGAGGCGGAGATCCCGCCCTGCTTCACGGTGAGCGGCGAACACAGCTGGAAGACCGCCGCGCTGCCGGAATTCGACTGGGATTTCTTCAACCACGACGGCGCCGAGACGCTGAACGGCCGGTCGCTCTGGCTGCCGCGCGGCCGGCTGATGGGCGGCACCTCGATGGTCAATGCGACCATCGCCGCCCGTGGCGCGCCCTTCGATTTCGACCGCTGGGCGGCGATGGGCAACGACGGCTGGTCGGCGGCGGACATGCTGCCCTTCTTCATCAAGATCGAGAACGACCTCGATTTCGGCGACCAGCCGATCCACGGCAAAGACGGGCCGATCGTCATCCAGCGCTACAAGCCTGAGAGCTGGGCACCGATCAACCGGGTCCTGTACGACGCCTGCGTCGAGCTCGGCATCCGCGAGGCGCCCGATCTCAACGCCGCCGAGGGCCAGGTCGACGTCGTCGGCGTCATGCCGCACAACCGCTACAAGGAAGTGCGCCTCGGCACACTCGTCACCTACATCCGCTCCGCCCGCAAGCGGCCGAACCTGACCATCCGCGCCCGCTGCGTCGCCGACAAGGTGCTCGTCTCGGGCTCGAAGGCCGAGGGCGTCGTCTATATCGATGCCGAGGGCCGTAGTGTCACGGCCCATGCCGACCAGATCATCGTCTCGGCCGGCGTCTACAACACGCCCGCCATCCTCCAGCGTTCCGGCATCGGCCCCTCGGCGTGGCTCGAGCCGCTCGGCATCGAGGTCGTCGCCGACCTCCCCGTCGGCCGCAATCTCCTCGACCATCCGGGCTTCCCGATGCTCTTCAAGGGCCGCGGCCTCGGCGTCACGACCGGGCGCAACTTCGTCGCCGACGTCCGCGGGCCGGGCGTCCATAACGGCGAGCCGGCCTGGCAGACCCATCCCTTCCCGGTCGACGAGGAAGAGGGCGTCGCCGGCTTCTGGACCTACCTCACCCGCCAGGACGCCGAGGGCGAGGTGATCATCGGGAGCACCGACCCGCGCCAGGCGCCGTCGATCGACCACCGCTACAACACCCTCGAGCGCGATCGCCGGAACTTCGCCGACGCCCGCAGCTTCTGCAAGGAGATGCTCGCCAGCGCGACCTTCCGCGGCCACAATGCCGAATGGGTCGACGACATCGACCAGCCGATCGCGGAAGCGCTGGCCGAAAGGATGGGCGCCGCCCACCACCAGTGCGGCACCGCCAAGATGGGCCCGGCGGGCGATCCGACCGCGGTCGTCGGCGCGGATCTCCGCGTCCACGGCTTCGACAACCTCCGGGTCGCCGATACCAGCATCTATCCCGACAACGTCATGAACAACACCAACCTGACCGCGCTGGTGGTCGGCGAGCGGGTGGCGGGCTGGGTCGCCGAGGCGCTCCGCCACTAGCCTGCCGCTTTCTCACCCGGCCGCGACAAGGCGGCCGGGACTTGCGATTTTTGCTGGACGGACCATGTCTCTCCGGGCCTATTCGGGGCCGAAACGGAATCGGGCCGGAGACGACGCCAGCATGAGGATCATCGTTGCCGCGCTGCCGGTCGTGCTGTTTGCGGCGACCTTCTGCTTCGGACTCGGGCTGATCCTGCCGATTGCGGTCTTCGAGTCCTTCATCTTCTTCTCGGAGACGCCGTCGCTGGTCGATATCCTCGCCGAGCTCTGGCAGGAGGGCGACCTCGCCATCGCCGCGATCGTCGGGCTGTTCTCCGTCGCCTTCCCCGCCGCCAAGCTGATCGTCCTGCACATGGCCGCCTATACGCCCGGGCGGACCCACTGGGTCGAGCGGGTCGGCGTGCTGTCGAAATGGTCGATGGCCGACGTGCTGGTCGTGGCGCTGGCGATCTTCGCGGCGAAGACCAGTGGCCTCGCCTCGGCGGCGACCCAGGCGGGCATCTGGTTCTACGCGGCAGCGACGCTGCTTTCGGCCGCTGCTGCCCTCATCATGACGCGGCGCGCCAGGACCGGCGGCTGAGCCGGCCGGCGCCAATCGGCGCCGTTACTGCCCGTTGAGGATTTCGGTGACCTTGGCGATCACCTCCTCGTGCAGCGTCTCGTCCTTCTCGATGTTGAGGTGATCGATGCCCTTACGGTCGGCGACGTCGATATTGACCAGCTTGCCCTTGAAGGAGGACGAGGCCTTGATGACCCGGCCGACACCGTCGGACTTGTAGAAGTTGATCACCTCCTGGATGCCGGCCCCGACCGGCGAGCCGCCATCCACCGCATCGAAGGCGACGATCAGCCGGACCGGGACGCCGTTGCTGGCGAGGTAGTTGCCCATGTTGATCGCCGCGTCGGCGCCGAGCGAATGGCCGACGATGATCACCGGCGTCAGCGACTTGTCGGTGCGGTACTGGCTCGCCAGCAGCACCGCGAATTCCTTCCAGTGGGTGTAGTTGGTGACCCGCGACCGGATGCCCTTGGCTTCCAGCTGGCCGGAAAGCCGGTCCATGCCGCGGGAGAAGACATTGAGCAGGCCGCGGAGGAAGTAGATGCTGCCCTGGCTCTTCTGGGCGGAAGCCGGCGCGGGTGCGGGCGTTGATGGCTTTGCCGGCGTTGCAGGGACGGCGCGCGCCGGGCGCGGCACCGGAGTCGGGACAATCTGTGTCGCGCTCGCAGCCGCGACCGTTGCCGGCAGCCCGAGGGCGACGATCAGCAACAGGCTCTGCAACAGGCGCATATTTCCCACGTCCGACCTCCCGTGCGGTCAGCCAAAAAGATCATCACCCCCTTGAGATCGGCCGCCCCCGCGTACCGCGGGCGTCCCCCAGCGACCGTTGGATAAGGACTCTACTATTGCGGCGTAAAATTGGAAGGGACCCGGGGCTCTCCGTCCTTCGAGGCTTCGCTGCGCGAAACATCTCAGGATGGCGAGGTGGTGCGCCAGCAGCACCCTCGGCCGTCAGCTCGGGGCGAGCGTCAGGAACGGCAGCCGGATCTCGTCCGGCATCGGCCCGAGCTTCCGCACGGTCTCGATATTCTGGGCGAGCGAGCGCCTGAGATGGGCTTCCATCGCCGCCATCGCCTTTTCGCGCCGCCCGGCGAGGACGTGGCCGAGGATGTCGATATGCTCCCCCACCATCAGTGAGATCACCGCCTGGTCGCGATAGAGATCGAAGGCGTGGTGGATGGCGACGATGACCAGCTGGCTGCGCCGGATCGTCTCGCGGAGCTGCAGGTTCCGGCAGCGCAGGATGATGTCGATATGGAGATCGCGCTCCAGCCGCTCGATCCGCTCCAGCGTCTGGCTGCCGGTCGCCGCCTTCTCGGCGCGATCGTGGCGCTCCGCGATCTCGTCCCTGGCGATCGAGTCCATCACCTGGCCGAGGGCGATCGGCTCGAGCAGGCAGCGCATCTCGAAATGGTCGTGGAGCCCTTCCTCGGTCAGCGGCCCGGCATACCAGCGCTGGTTTACGTCCTGGGTGACCAGCCCGGTGCGTTCGAGCCGGGTCAGCACCTCATGCGCCACCGTCCGGCTGACATCGTGATATTCGGCAAGCGCGCTCTCGTTGACCTGGAAGCGGCCGTAGGGCAGCGCCCGGGCAATCGCGTGCTCGACCGCCGGGTAGATCCGATCCCGCCGGTTCCTGACCCTCAGCCTGCCGGTCATCTCCGGCGGCAACCGCAATCCCGCCTCGCCGAGATCGAGGCGCAGCGGCTCGGCCTCCGGCCCGCCGGTCAGGTAGCCGCGGCCGTTGAAGTCGCGAAGCAGCCCCTCCTGCCTGAGCCTCTGCAGCGCGGCAGCGGCCGGCACGCGGCTCGAGTTGAAGGCGCGGGCGACGCCCGCCGCGCCGAGCACCAGGCCGGGCGGGAAGCTGCCGTCGGCGATGTGCTCGCGCAGCACGGCATAGATCACCTCGTAGAGGGGCGGCGTTCCCGGTTCGGTGGTCCGCTTCTCGGCCGTCTTCGCCATCCCCGCGGCCCGCTTCGCTAGCCGGCCTCGGTCACCACATGGGTGAGGCCATCGACACGGCGGCTGTCGATCGCGTCCCAGTCCCAGGCGATGCCGAGCCCCGGCTCGCTCGACGGCACGGCGTGGCCGTCCTCGATCCTCATGCCGGCGGTGGTCAGGCTGTCGAGCTGCGGGATGTATTCGACCCAGCGACCATTCGGCACGGCGGCGGTCAGCGCCACATGCAGCTCCATCAGGAAATGCGGGCAGACGTCGATGTTGAAGGATTCGGCGAGATGCGCGGTCTTCAGCCAGGGCGTGATGCCGCCGATCCGCGCGACGTCGACCTGGATGATGCTCGCCGCGTCGCGCTGCAAGTATTCGCGGAAATGCTGGATGCTGTAGATCGATTCACCGACCGCGATCGGCAGGCTGGTCGAGGCGGAGAGCCGGATATGGCCGCCGAGATCCTCGGCCGGCAGCGGCTCCTCGTACCAGGCGAGATCGACCGCCTCGTAGAGCCGGGCCCGGCGGATCGCCTCGTCGAC
>JAGRKY010000557.1:1461-1625 GCA_020442095.1 Bauldia sp. | reverse complement strand
CGGCGGCGATCTCGACGGCTACAACTCCTACGCCCAGCGCGGCAACATGCCGGCGATGATCGACGTCTGCGAGGGCGGCATGGCTCTGATGCCTATGATCGGGCGGCTCCGCGTGCTGCGCCAATGGGGCGGCCTGGTCGACATGTCGATGGATGGCTCGCCGA
>JAGRKY010000557.1:0-1420 GCA_020442095.1 Bauldia sp. | reverse complement strand
GGTGCTACGGCGGCTTCAAGGCGACCCCGGCCTCGGGGCTCGTCTTCGCCCACCTCCTCGCCACCGGCGAGCCGCATGACGAAGCGAAGCGGTTCCGCCTCGACCGGTTCCGGCGCGGCGCGACGATCGACGAAAAGGGCGTCGGCGCCCAACCCAACCTGCATTGAGGCGGCGGGCCGATGCGGATCGCCTGTCCCTTCTGCGGTGCGCGCGACAGCGGCGAATTCACCTATCTTGGCGATGCCAGCCCGGAGCGCCCGGTCTTCGAGCCGGAAGCCTTGGACAGCACCGAGGCCCGGGATGCCTTCTACGAATACGTCTATCTCCGCGACAACCCGGCCGGCATCTTGCGCGAATACTGGTACCACGGCGCTGGATGCCGCTCGTGGCTGATCGTCGAGCGCAACACGCTCACCCATGAGATCAGCGCGGCGACCGCGGCACCGGGCGCCGATACCGCCACCGCCACCGCAACCACCGGGAGCGGACGGAAATGACCGCGCCGCTTCAGCCCAACCGGCTTGCCACCGGCGGCCTCATCGACCGCGACACGCCCCTCTCCTTCTCCTTCGACGGGCGGACGATGACCGGCGTCGCCGGCGACACGCTCGCCTCCGCCCTCCTCGCCAATCGCATCACGCTGGTCGGGCGGTCGTTCAAGTACCACCGTCCGCGCGGCATCCTGACCGCCGGGTCGGAGGAGCCGAACGCCCTCGTCGAACTCCGCACCGGCGCGCGCCGCGAACCGAACACCAGGGCAACCACCATCGAGCTCTTCGACGGCCTCGAGGCCGCGAGCCAGAACCGCTGGCCGTCGCTCGGCTTCGATGTGATGGCAGTCAACTCGCTCCTGTCGCCCTTCTTCGCGGCCGGCTTCTACTACAAGACCTTCATGTGGCCGGCGCATCTCTGGGAGCGGCTCTACGAGCCCGTCATTCGCCGCGCCGCCGGTCTCGGACGCGCCAGCGGCGAGCCGGACCCCGACGACTACGACACCGCCTGGGCCCACTGCGACGTGCTGGTGGTCGGCGCCGGTCCCGCCGGCATCGCCGCCGCGCTCGCGGCCGGACGCGCCGGCGCCCGTATCATCCTCGCCGAGGAAGACCGAATCCTCGGCGGCCGGCTGAACAGTGACGGCGGCGAGGTCGACGGTTCGCCCACCCGGCAGTGGCTCGACGCCGCGCGGGACGAGCTCGACGCCCTGCCGAATGTCCGCGTCATGACCCGTACCGCCGTCTTCGGCATCTATGACGGCGGCACCTATGGCGCGCTGGAACATGTTGGCGACAACCGGGCAAAGCCCGGCCAGCACGAGGTTCGCCAGCGCATGTGGCGTATCGTGGCCAGGCGCGCGATCCTGGCTTCGGGCGCCATCGAACGGCCGATTGCCTTCGGCGGCAACGACCGGCCGGGCGTGATG
>JAGRKY010000556.1 GCA_020442095.1 Bauldia sp. | reverse complement strand
GGCCCCGCCGAAGAGCGAGAGCATCGAGCCGATGGTCATGATCTTGCCGTGGCCGGCCTGGCGGAAGGTCGGATAGACCGCGTTGGCGCAGAGGAAGGTGCCGGTCAGGTTGATGTCGATGATCTCGCGCCACTCGGCGAGGGTGTAGTCCTCCGGCGGCTTACGGTTGTTGATCCCGGCATTGGCGACGAGGATGTCGATCCGCCCGAAATGCGCCAGCGCCGCCTGGGTCATTGCCGCCACCGAGTCCTCGTCGACGACGTCGACCTCGATCGCGATCGCCGTGCCGCCCGCCGCCTCGATCTCCGCGACCGCCGCCGCGTTCTTCGCGGCATTGCGTCCGGCGATCGCGATCGATGCGCCGGCCGCCGCGAGGCCCTTGGCGATGCCGAGGCCGATGCCGCCATTGCCGCCGGTGACGATCGCCACCTGTCCGGTCAGGTCGAATGGGTTGCTCACGTGGTTCTTCCTTCCAGTCAGGGGGTCAGTACAAGCTTGCCGTGGATGCCCGACTGGAGCACCGCGACATGGGCGGCGGAAGCCTCGGCGAGCGGCATCTCGCGGCCGACCACGGGCTTGAGCGAGCCGTCGGCCGCTGCGGAAAGCAGATCGTCGAAGATCGGCTTCACCTCCTCCGCGGTCATGTTCCACAGCGCCATGCCGCGGATGTCGAGCTCCTTCATCATCGCCAGCCGCGGATTGACGGTGACCTCGCCGCGGTTGCCGATGACGACGATCCTCCCGAACTTCGCGACGAGCTCCATGTCCGCCGCGAGGTTGACGTTGGCGAGCATCTCGAGGATGAGCGCCGGCCCCTTGCCGCCGGTATGCGCCTTCACCGCGTCGAGATAGTCCGGCGCGGAATGGCTTACCGCCAGCTCGGCGCCCTGCGCGCGGATCAGGTCGAGGGCCGCCGGCGAACCGCCGCTGCCGATCACCTTCAGCCCGGCCCGCTTCGCAAGCTGGATCGCCGAGGTGCCGACCGAACCGCTCGCGCCGTGGATGAACACGGTCTCGCCGGCCTTCGCGCCGCCGCGGCCGAACAGCGCCTGGTGCGCGGTGACGCAGGAGACGCCGAAGGCGGTCGCCTCGGCGAAGCTGATCGTGTCCGGGATCGGCCGGATCTCCGTCGCCTTGCGTTTCACCTTCCCGGCATAGCAGCCGGTCATGTCGAAGCTGAGCGCCGTACCGACCACCACCCGGTCGCCGACCGCGAAGCCGTCGACGCCTGGCCCGACCTCGGCGACGACGCCACCGGCGTCGCCACCCGGCGTGTAGGGGAGGGCCGGCACGATCGCGTAGGTGCCGAGCCGCATATAGGCGTCGGCCGGGTTGACGCCGGCGGCGCGGATGTCGATCACCACCTCGCCCGGACCGGCGACCGGATCCGCGACCTCGTCGAGCTGCAGGACCTCCGGTCCCCCGAATTGATGGGCGCGGATCGCCTTCATGTGTCTCTCTCCCGGGTTTGCAGTCGCAAAGACATCATCGTTCCTTTGTCCGAACGGCGCGCGTCCCGAACCCGCCCTCGTGGCGGCGCGGCGGGTTTTTGCTAGAAGGGTATGCGCCGGAATCGGGGAGGGACCGTTCCGGGATTGGCCGGCGAAGTCAAGGAGGGAGCGTTTTGGCATCAGGGGAGGAGGAGGCCTCGGCGCTGCTCTGGCGGCTCTGGCAGGATCGCGCGGTCATCGACGACCTGCCGCCGGACCTCAAGCCGGCGACGCGCGAGGCGGGATACGCGATCCAGGCCCATCTCGAGCGCTTTTCGGCAAGCCCGCGCTTCGGCTGGAAGATCGCGGCGACCAGCGCCGCCGGCCAGCGTCACATCAATGTCTCCGGCCCGATGGCCGGGCGCCTCCTCGCGGAGAAGGTCCTGCACGACGGCGACACCGTGTCCGTCGCCGGCAACCGCATGAGCGTCTGCGAAGCCGAATTTGCCTTCTGGCTGGGCGCCGACCTGCCGCCGCGGCCGGAGCCCTACGGCATGTCCGAGGTTCTCGCGGCGGTGGCCGATATGTGCCTGACGATCGAGCTTCCCGATTCCCGCTTTGCCGACTTCACCGGCGTTGGCGAGGCCGCGCTGATCGCCGACAACGCCTGCGCGTCGGACCTGATCCTCGGGCCGCGCGTCACCGCCGACTGGCGGTCGATGGACCTCGCCGCGCATCGCGTCACCGGGCGCGTCGAAGGCCGCTACGATCGCGAGGGCGTCGGCGCCAATGTCCTCGGCGATCCCCGCATCGCGCTCACCTGGCTGGCGAACGAGCTGTCGGGGCTGGGCATCGGCTTTCGCCGCGGCGAGCTAGCGACCTGCGGCACCTGCCTGGTGCCGCTAGAGGTCGTGCCGGGCGACCGGGTCGTCGCCGATTTCGGAATCCTCGGCTCGGTCCAGGCGAAGATCGCGGAACCCGCCGGCTAACTGATCGGGTTGTGCTGCAACTCGGCCCATTTGTGGCCGGTATCGTATTCCAGGTAGATGATGCCGATCACGGTGCGATCCATCATGTCCAGAATGCGATAGACGCTGGCGAGCTGCTGGGTCGAGTAATTGACGAAAACCCGCTGGTTCTTCGCATCGTAGTTTGGCGGAGGGACGCTGCCGGTGTCGGATGGGTGAAAGGTCAGGTAGGCATGCGGCCCCTTGTCGACCTTCTCCCCATACAGGGAGATGACGGTCTCCGCCCTGTCCGGGGTTCGCGAATTTCCAAGCCGGTGCAGCCAGCTCTTGACCGCAAAATTCACTTTCGTGGTCGGGGCGGATTTATTCTGCGGAAGCCTCAGCATCTCTCTTATGAGCGCTTCGTCGTCCGGAACCTTCAGGCGATTGTGAGACATGTATCACTCTCCGTCTTCAGGAGTGCTTCATCGAAATGAAGCGACCAAAGGCAAGCGATTCTCGGACGGTACGTCTGCCTGGCGATCTCCACAAGCAATAGTTGTGCTTCTCTGTGGGTCGTTTCGTCAACCGGCCCACGCCATGCTGCTTCAGATCACGATGAAGTCGGTGTGGTCGATGAAGTCGAGATGCTTGCCGATCTTCGCGAAGGCGACCGGGTCGGTGGTCTGCGAGCCGTGCCGGTACCACTCCAGCCAGCCGCTGTGCTCATTGTAGACGATCTTCTGGTCCGGCTTGGTCGCGGTGAAGCCGATGTGGAAGGCGTCCGCGCCGAGCGTGCCTTCCGGACCAATCCCGGGAAAGGCGGACTTGGTGAGCGCGATCACGTCGCCGTCGCTCATGTCGGTCACCTTGTCCGGCTTCCGCAGGTTGGAGAAGACGAAGGTGTCGTCGTCGGCGCCGCCGGTCAGCTTGTCCCTGCCGGGGCCGCCGTCGAGTGTGTCGGCGCCGGCATCGCCCTTGAGCCGGTCATCGGCGCGGCCGCCCTTGAGGGTATCGTTGTCGGCGCCGCC
>JAGRKY010000555.1 GCA_020442095.1 Bauldia sp. | reverse complement strand
CTCGTGGATGACGTGAAGGCGGCGATGTCCGGCATGCTGTCGCCGGAGTTGCGCGAGACCATGCTCGGCAATGCCGAGATCCTCGAGATCTTCAATATCTCGAAGGTCGGCAAGGTCGCCGGTTGCCGCGTCACCGACGGCGTCGTCCAGCGTGGCGCCAATGTCCGCCTGATCCGCGACAATGTCGTCATCCACGAGGGCAAGCTGTCGACGCTTAAGCGCTTCAAGGACGAGGTCCGCGAGGTGCCGAGCGGCCAGGAATGCGGCATGGCCTTCGAAAGCTACGAGGACATGCGCGTCGGCGATGTCATCGAGTGCTATCGCGTCGAGGAGATTGCGCGCTCGCTCTGAGCGGAGCCATACCGGCCCGCAACGGGCGGATTGAGCGGGCCGTCGGCGGAGCCGGCGGCCGGAATCCACCTGCGTATTGTCCGAATATCGAATGGCAGCGTCCGTGACCTTCACACCGACCCCCGAGCAGGCGCTCGCCGCCGTCCGGGTGATGCGGCCACCACGCTGGGGCCGCTATGAGCGGCTCCGCTGGGTCGTTGCCGGCGCGCTGCTCGGGCTTCTCTTCCTTTTCGTCATCGCTACTTACGACTGGCGAACCTGGAGCCTCTACATCATTCGATGGCAGGAACTGGCGAGCTTCGCATTTGGCGGCGCCGCGATAGGCTGGGTCTATGGCCGGATCAGGCCCGGCGTACCGGCCGGGGACCCGAGCCTCCGCCAGCGTACGGTCTCGATCGGCGAAGACGGGCTGACGGTCGAAGGCCGCGGCTTCAGGACCGCGCTCGACTGGGCGGCGATCAAGGCGATTTCCCTGTCCGACGACATCCTTCTCTTCGTCACCGAATGGAAGGAAGCGCATTTCGTCCCGCGTCAGGCTTTTCCGACGCCGGAAGCCGCGGATGCCTTCGCCGATGCGGCGCAGGATGCCTGGACGACGGGCCGGTCCGGACCGCAGACCGGAGGCGTCCCGACATGACCCGCAGACCGAAGCATGCGCCGGCGTCGCAACGCCAGCTTCGCGTCGGCGAGCTGGTGCGCCACGCCCTGTCCGACATCATCCTTCAGGGCGAGATCCACGATCCGGCCCTCGAGGGCATGGTGGTGACGGTTCCCGAGGTGCGGATGTCGCCGGACCTCACCATCGCGACCGTCTTCGTCATGCCGCTCGGCGGGGAGAATGGCGAGGCGGTGGTCGCGGCTTTCGAGCGCAGCCGGAAGTTCCTGCGCGGTGCCGTTGCCAGGCGTGTCGACCTGCGCCACGCGCCCGATCTCCACTTCCGGCTCGACACCTCCTTCGACGAAGGCGACAGGATCGACGCGCTGCTGCGCGATCCTTCGGTCAGCCGCGATTTGAAACGTGAAGAATAGGGCCTGATGGCGAACCGCAACCGAAAGCGCAAAGGCCGGGAGGTCTCCGGCTGGCTCTGTCTCGACAAGGCCGTCGGCCAGACGTCGACCGCCGCGGTCGGCTCGGTCAAGCGCCTGTTCGGCGCGGCCAAGGTCGGCCATGCCGGCACCCTCGATCCGCTCGCCTCCGGCATCCTGCCGATCGCCTTCGGTGATGCCACCAAGACGGTGCCCTTCGTCCAGGACAGCCGCAAGCTCTATCGCTTCACGGTTCGCTGGGGCGTGGAGACCGACAGCGACGATTCCGACGGCGCGGTGGTGGCGACATCGCCAGACCGGCCGGACCGCGCATCGATCGAGGCGCGCATGGCCGATTTCGTCGGCGAGATCATGCAGCGCCCACCGTCCTTCTCGGCGATCAAGATCGACGGCAACCGCGCCTATGATCTGGCACGGGAAGGCGAGGTGGTCGAGATCGAGGCACGGCCGGTTGTCGTCCATCGTTTCGAGCTGGTCGAGATCCCCGACGCCGATCACGCAGTCTTCGAGGCCGAATGCGGCAAGGGCACCTATGTCCGTTCGCTCGCCCGCGACATGGGCCGCGCGCTCGGGGTGCTCGGCCATGTCGTCGCCCTCCGGCGATGTGCCGTCGGCCCCTTCGTCGAGGCGAAATCGGTGAACCTCCAGGACCTGATCAAGGCCAGGGAGGAAGGCCCTGCCAGCGATCTCGATCGTTTCCTGCTGCCGGTCGCGACCGCGCTCGGCGCCCTGCCGGAGATCGCCGTCGGTCGCAACGACGCGGCCGAGATCATGCGTGGCGGCTCGGTGCTGGTCCGTGGCGGCGATGCGCCGATCGTCTCGGGCACCGCCCAGGCGACGCTTGCCGGCCGTACGATCGCGATCGGCGAGATCGATCAGGGCGAGTTCCATCCCCGTCGCGTATTTCGCGGCTGATATCGGGGTGTTTCGGAAAAGTCGATTGATACCAATGGGTTACGGCAAAAGCTATTTTGCTGGCAATTCAGGGGCCTTTCCGTCATATTCCCCGCGCATTCGCGAGGGGCTTCAGGCCGCCGCGAAGGCTTTTCCTTTTTCCGACCGTGCTGGACGACATCCCGGCACCGGCCGTATCCACCGGCAGGGATCGTTTCCTGTCGCAGAACTTCCAGAAAGGAGACCCGATGTCGATAACGGCAGAGCGCAAGCAGGCGCTCATCGAGGAATATGCCACCAAGCCGGGTGATACCGGTTCGGCGGAAGTCCAGGTCGCGATCCTCTCCGAACGGATCGCCAATCTGACCGAGCATTTCAAGTCGCACGCCAAGGACAACCATTCCCGGCGCGGACTCCTGAAGCTGGTCAGCCAGCGTCGCCGGTTGCTCGACTACCTCAATGGTGTCGATTCCGGGCGCTATCGCACGCTGATCGAGCGCCTCGGACTGAGGCGCTAACGGCGTTTTCGAAAGCCGGGCCGTTTGCCTCTTCGAGGCGTGCCGGCCCGGTTGCAATGCGCGCGGCGGCATGGGGTCGCCGCGCCAGGAACGGCGGACCGGATTGGGCCATGGCAGGATCGCCAGACGCTTTCTCGTGACGGGTTTGTCCCGGGAGAGCTTCTCGTCGTCTTGCCCATGGCTCGTCCTCGCGTCCGCGTGACGTATGAAAGGATGAACCATGTTTGATGTCCAGCGAGTCGAGATCGAATGGGCGGGCCGCCCGCTTGTGCTTGAGACCGGCCGTATCGCCCGCCAGGCGGACGGCGCGGTGCTCGCCACCTACGGCGAAACCACTGTTCTCGCCACCGTCGTCGGCGCCCCCGAGGAGCGCCCCGGTATCGACTTCTTCCCGCTCACCGTGAACTATCAGGAAAAGACCTTCGCCGCCGGCAAGATTCCCGGTGGCTTTTTCAAGCGCGAAGGCCGCCCGAGCGAGAAGGAGACGCTGACCTCGCGTCTGATCGACCGGCCGATCCGCCCGCTTTTCGCCGATGGCTACAAGTGCGAGACCCAGGTCGTCACGACCGTGCTCAGCCACGACCTCGAGAATGATCCCGATATCGTGGCGATGGTCGCGGCCTCCGCCGCGCTGACGATTTCCGGCCTGCCCTTCATGGGTCCGATCGGTGGTGCCCGGGTCGGCCTCGTCGCCGGCGAATTCGTCCTCAACCCGCAGATCGACGAGATGGCCGAGTCGAAGCTCGACCTCGTCGTCGCCGGCACCGCCGACGCGGTGCTGATGGTGGAGTCGGAGGCCCAGGAGCTCTCCGAGGACGACATGCTTGGCGCCGTGATGTTCGGCCACCGGGGCTTCCAGCCGGTGATCGATGCGATCATCCAGCTTGCCGAGCGCGCCGCCAAGGAGCCCCGCGAGGTCAAGTCGGCCGATCATTCGGAACTCTACGGCAAGGTTCGCGAGATCGCCGAGAACGATCTTCGCGTCGCTTATGCAATTCCCGTGAAGTCCGAGCGCCGCGCTGCCATCGATGCGGTGAAGGAGAATCTCGTCCGCACCCTCCTGCCGGAAGGCGCCGAGGATGCGCCGTCGCCGCAGCTGGTCGGCGCGATGTTCAAGGACCTCGAGAAGGCGATCGTCCGCGGCGATATCCTCGATCGCGGCATCCGCATCG
>JAGRKY010000554.1:1830-5904 GCA_020442095.1 Bauldia sp. | reverse complement strand
ACCGCGTTGACGCGGATGCCGTCGCCGACCAGCTCCTTGGCGAGGCCCTTGGTGATGGTCGAGACGAAGCCCTTGGCCGCGGCATAGAGGATCGCGCCGCCGCCGCCGCCGTTGCGGGCAGCGATCGAGGTGGTGTTGATGACGACACCGCCCTGCTTCCGCAGCCAGGGCAGGGCGGCCCGGGTCATCCAGACGACCGAGTGCGAATTGAGGTCGACGACGGCGCGGTCGTGCGTCTCGTTGGACTCTTCGACGGGAATCCGGCCGAGCATGCCGCCGGCATTGTTGATCAGCCCGTCGATCCGGCCGAAATGTGCAGCGGTCTTCTCGACGATCTCGGTATTCGCCGCGCATTCCGCGACATTGCCCCTGACCAGGAAGGCGTCCGCCCCGACCCGGCCGATCTCGTCGACGACCGCGCGGGCCTCGGCCTCGCTGGCGTAATAGTGCACGGCGACCTTGGCGCCCTGCCTGCCGAGTTCCTTGGCGACGGCCGCGCCGATGCCGGTCGATGCTCCGGTGACGAGGAAGACCTTGTCGGCAAGGTCGGGAATTCTGAGATCGTTCACAATTGTTTCCTCTAGAGGGAATAAGAGGACCGGGCGGCCCGCGGGACGGGAAGGTAACCGATGCGGCGGGCAAGATACATCGGTGACCCGGACGGTATATAATATATTGTAGTATGTAGTGTCGGACCGGGGGGAAGGAGGCAGGCGACGGAAATGGACAACATTCGCTCGCTCTGCCTCTTCAGGGATGTCGCCGAGCAGAACTTCGCCGATCTCGTGCGTTATGCGGCGAAGAAGCGTATCGCCGCCCATACGCATCTCGTCTCCGAGGGCGAGCATTGCGCTTTTCTCTATCTCGTCCTTGAGGGCACGGTGGAGCTCTATTCCCGGCGCGGCCGGCGCGAGGCGTCGATCGGCATGGTGCGGGGCACGCATGCCTTCTTCCTCGGCGCGGCGATCTGGGGCCTGCCGAGCCAGGCCTCGGCGCGCACGATCGAACCCTCGCTGATCTTCCGCGTGCCGGCCGAAGATGCACGATCGGTCTACGAGCGCGACGGAGGCTTTGCCCGCGGCGTCTTCGCCGAGGTGACGCGGACCCTGCGACGCATGACGATGGAATTGAAGGCGCAGCGCCTCTCGACCAGCATCGAGCGCCTGGCGAACTGGATCCTGGTCCAGGAGGAACGCCGGGGAGGGCGGGGCGGCTTCCGGCTGCCCTATGACAAGCGCACGCTTGCCGCCCATCTCGGCATGACGCCGGAGAACCTGTCGCGGAATTTTGCCGCGCTTTCCGAACACGGCGTCGCCGTCCAGGGTCGGGAGGTCGTCGTTTCCGACCTCGAGAAGCTCGCCGCCTTCGCAGAGCCCGCCCGCGAACTCGGCGACTGGGACTACTGACCCTTGGGCAGGTAGTCGAAGCGGCGCATCGCCTTGCGGTGCGCCGAGACGATCCGGGCTATCTGTTCTTCGGTCAGCCGATCGCGCCACTGGCCGACGCGGCCTTCGCGGAAGAAGGGATCGACCGAGGTGTCGGGCCTCTCGTTGAAGCCGGCGGCGGCCTCTTTGGCCTGGAGACGCTCGAAGCTGGTCATCTCGATCGCCTGGCGGAGCTGCTCCTTGCCCGGCTTGAGCAACAGGTGTCTGGCGATCCGGGCGAAGGTCCGCTCGGGCTTCTCGACCATGTCTTCGTAGCGGACGACGAGGACCGTCGGATGGGCGATGTCGGTCCATGTCGCGACATGCTCGCTCCACGAGCCGCTGACGGTGCGGACCTTCGTCTCCGTGGTGTCGATGCCCCAGCCGCTGGTCGCCATCGTCTCGATGATGGTGTCGATGGGCTGGTTGCTGAGATGGGCGTAGGAGATCGCCACGTCGAGCGGGTTGCGGACGAGGTAGATGGCGCCGGCGGTGACCTGCATGTTGACCAGCGGGTAGCCGTGGTCGAGCCCCCGCGCGTTGTGGGTCTTCATGAAGATCGGCCGGCCGGCGGATTCGACCAGCGCCGCCTGGACGAGGGGGCGGACCCTCGCGATCTCCGCTGCCGTCGCCTTGAATGCGGGCTTGCCAAGGAAGCGCGGGTAGAGCGCGGCGGTATTCTCGAAGGCCGAGGCTTCCTCGAAGTGATTGATGTCGACGTCGGCCGACTCGGCATCCTTCATCACGTTGTGAAGCGCATTGATGAAGGCGCGCATCCAGGTGTTGCCGGAGCGTGGATAGGACGCCACCCAGATGATGCCCTTCGGGTTGTTCGGGTCCAGCCTGATCATGCCTGTGCGCTTGCCTCGTCGGGTAGGTAGCCGAACCGCTCCATCATCCGGCTGTGGGTGGCGACGACCGCCGCGACCTGCTCGCCCGTCAGACGCTCCCGCCATTCGCCGATCCGCCCGGCGCGGAAGAAGGATTCGGCGGTCCGGGGCTTTTCGGCGAAGCCCGACGTCTCTTCCTTCGATCGCAGGCTGTCGAAGCTGGTCATGTCGATCGCACGCCTGAGCTGCTTCGGATTCGGCTTCAGGCGGAGGTGCCGGGCGATGCGGCCGAAGGCCTTCTCGGGTGTGGCGACCAGGTCCTCGTAGCGCATCACCAGCACCGCCGGGTTCGGATGGTCGGTCCAGGAGGCGACATTCTCGGTCCAGGAGCCGGTTACCACCCGCGCCGTGTCTGCGGTCGATTCGATGCACCAGCTCGGAATCGCCATCGTCCGGATCGCCTCATCGATCGAGGCATTGCTGAAATGGGCGTAGGAGATGGCCACGTCGAGCGGGTTGCGGACGAGGTAGATCGCCCCGGCGCTGGCCGCCTTGTTGATCAGCGGCACGCCGTGGTCGCGGCCGTTGGCGTTGTGGGTCTTGACGAAGACGACGCCGGGCGCCGCCATGGCGATGCTGGTCTGGACCCGCGGCCGGACCGCGGCGATCTCGGCCGGGGTGGCGATCGCGGCGGGCTTGCCGAGGAAGGGCGTATAGCGGGACAGCAGCCGCTCCGAGACGCTCCACTTGTCGACGCTGCCCAGGCCGATGTCCGCGACATTCGGGTTGGCGATGATCTGGGTCAGCGCATGGACGAAGGCGCGCACCCACGTATTGCCGGACCGCGGATAGGACGCGATCCAGACGATCCCTTTGGGGTTGGCTTTGCTGACGTTGATCATGACTTCCCCGAGGACGCCCGGACTAGCACGGGCGCCCCGCCAGGGAAAAGCCGGCGGCTCCGCTCAGTGCGTCGCCTCGGTGACCACCGACCAGGTGTCGTCCGGATCGAACAGCGTGATCTCGCCGGCAAGCCGATCCGTCTCGTCGCCGAGGTCCTTCTGGTAGACCGTTCCATACTGGTTGACGACGAAGGTGTTGATCCCGGTCGAGCCGTAGGTGACCGGCCAGGCGATCAGCGCGAAGCCGGCGATCATGTTGCCGTTGATCACATAGTCGTAGGCGCCGCCGGCGATGTTGTCGCCCTGTCCGGTGAGGACACGGTAGCGGTAGCCGAAATAGCCGTCGGACTCGCCATCGGGCAGGGCGGCCTCCTCGATATAGGCGCCGGCCGGGCTGGCGGGGATGCCGTCGCCGGAGGGCCAGTAGAGGCCGTCATAGGTGCCCGGGGTGCTGATCAGCCGCTGCGCATATTCGACCACGCCGTCATCGTCCCAGTCTGTCTGCCAGTAGGCTTCCTGCGCCGAGACGTAGTCGCGCTCCGTGGTGATCGCCTGGAGCTCGTTCTCGCCGATGCGGCGGTTGATGATCTCGTCGAGGCCGGCGACCGTGTCGAACATCCACGAGTCGCCATTGTGAACGATCGGGAAGGGGAAGGGCCAGACATCGCGCCCGAGCAGCAGGATCTTGCGGTCCGCGTCGAGGTCGCGGAGCGAGACCTTCTCCGCCGCGAAGCTCTGGACCATCTCGAAGTCCTCGTTGAAATTGTCCGAGGTCACCGCGTCCGGCGTCAGGCCGAGAATCGTCAGGGTCGTGTCGATGTCGCTCGCGGCGAGCGCGGTGGTGAAGGCATCGACCAGCGCGCCCGGGTCGGGGTAGCCCGTCGCTTCCGCTCCGACGAAGCGATCCCAGGGATGGGC
>JAGRKY010000554.1:0-1746 GCA_020442095.1 Bauldia sp. | reverse complement strand
TCGCGATCTGCAGCATGTTTCGCTCCATTGGTCCCGCCATCCTTATCGCCGCCTGATACCGCCGCCGCCCCGGCTGGGGCTGCCACCCTTGATGCCGCCACCGCGGCTGGTATGCCCCCGGTTGGAGGCAATGCTCGCCGGCTTGCCCTTGCGGGGGCTGCCCAGGGCCGACGGCTTCGGCCGGGTGTCGGGCCGGGCGCCGGGCTTGGGCGACGACACTTTCTTCTTGAGCTGGCTCGTGCTCGGCCGGCTGGCCGGCTTCGCGGCCGGCTTGGCCGCCGGTTTGGCGGCCGGTTTCGCAGCCGGCCTGGCCGCGGGCTTGGCAGCCGGTTTCGCAGCGGGCTTGGCCGCGGGCCGGTTCGCAGGCGGCTTGTTGAGCGCGGGCTTGTTCACCGACACGTCCTTGAGCCCGGCCTGGACATTCTGACGGACGTCCTTGCCCTTGTTGACCTGGCTGACGTTCTTGCGGTTGATCGTCGTCTTGTCGACCTTGTTCGAGATCTTGTTGAGGTCGTTGTTCTTCAGGTTGTTCTCGACCTGCTTGCGATCGATCTTGGTCTGGTCGAAGGAGATTTTCGAGCGGTCGACATTCTTCATGTCGATGTTGCGGTCACCGCCCTTGATGTTGACCCGGTCGCCGCCCTTGATGTTGATGTCGTTGTTCTTGATGTTGATCTTGCCGCCGTCGACCTTGACGTCGACATCGATGTCGCCACCCCAGGTGCCCCAGTTGTTCCAGTCCACCGCCGCGGCGAAGACCGCACCGGTCGCGACGCCGGTCCAGAAGCGCGCCGACGGGTAGTAGTAGGACGGGTAGGGGTCGGAATAGACGATCGGCGCCGGCGGCACGACATAAGTCGGGTCGTAGAGCATCTGCGGCGGGTAGGAGGGCACGTAGATGACCTCCGGGTCCGCCGACTGGATGACGATGTTGTCGTTGTCGTTGACCACGACGGTCTGCTCGTTCGACTTGAGGACGCCGTCGGAGACCGCCTCGTCGCGAAGCTGCTGGATAGCGACCAGCATGTCCTTCTGCTGGTTGACGGCGAGCTCGCCGACAAGCTGCGTCCAGTCGAGGTCGTCGCTCATCATCTTGACGATCTCGGGATAGTTGAGCAGCGAGATGACGCTGCCGTCCCAGTCCGCGTCCGGCTCGAGATCGGGGTCGGATTCGAGCTTGTCGAGGTATCTCGCGGCCTGGACGATCTCCAGCGGGTAGAGCGAGGCGGAAATCACCAGCGCGACCAGTTCGTCCGGATAGAGCGCGATCCGCGCGACCACCATCTCGAGCTCGTCCTCGGTCAGCGGCGTGCCCGCGTCCTCGGCGGTCTGGTCGGTGGCGATGTCGGTCGCGACCTCGGCGCTCTCCGGCGCCGGCTCGTCCTGCGCGAGCGCCAGGTCCGGCACGGCCCACCACAGCGCGAGCGCGCATGCCAGAACTGTCAATCCGCCTCTGGTCATTCAGGGCCTCCCTTGACGCCGCCAGTTTGCGCCCAAAATAAGCGCTGCAATTCTTTGGACAAGCGATTCAATTCGCGAGAGTGGTCATTTCATGACGTACATGGTTTTGCGCGATCGTCCCGCGGGCGCGACCCTTTCGGTCGTCCGGCGGGATATGGCAGGGAATGTCTGACCGCGCCGCTCGCAGGCGACGTGCGAAAAGCGACGGTCAGACCCTCAGAAACGGCATCGTTGCGGAACGACGTTCCCGCGACGAGGTGATTGCGCTCATGCGGGCGCTCTATG
>JAGRKY010000553.1 GCA_020442095.1 Bauldia sp. | reverse complement strand
CGGACAGCTTCTTCGCCGTCAAGCGGCACGTCGCCGAGGCGGAAGCGAAGAGCGGCTAGGACGCGATCCCGAACCCGGCGCTCCCGGTCATACGGCCGGGAGCAGCCGGCGCAGCGGGTCGAAAAGGCCGGGGCTGGCGACGAGGAGCTCGTTGGCCCTGGCGATGATGTCCGGCGTCATGAAATCGCTTAGCCGGCCGCCGGCCTCCTCGACGATGACCAACCCGGCGGCGACGTCCCAGAGATTGATGCGGCGTTCGAAATAGGCGTCGAGCCTGCCCGCGGCCACATTGGCGAGGCCGAGGGCGCCGGAGCCGGACTTGAGATAGTCGCAGCCCGCCTCGAGGACGGTGCGGACGTCCCGGCTGTGGCGGGCGATATCGCTCGCGTGGCTGAAGCCGATACCGACGCGGGCGCGGGTGAGGTCGGTCTCGCCGGTGACACGGATCGGCTCGCCGTTGAGGGTCGCGCCGCCGCCGGCAACCGCGGCGAAGAGTTCGTTGACGACCGGATCATAGAGCACGCCGAGCAGCGAGCGGGACTCGGTGACGAGGCCGATCGACACGCACCAGTGCGGGATGCCGCGGACGAAATTGGCCGTGCCGTCGATCGGATCGACCACCCACATCAGCGGTCCCTTGCGTCTGAGACCGCCCTCCTCGCCGAGGAAGGAATCCTCGGGAAAGGCTTCCGAAATCCGGGCGAAGATCAGCTCCTCGGATTCGCGATCGGCCTGGCTGACCAGGTCCTGCAGGCCCTTGGCGTCGATCTTCAGCTCATGACGGCGGCGGAAATAGCCGAGGGCAAGCGCCCCGGCCTCGCGCACGACAGCCTCGGCGATGCGCAGACGCGCGGCGAGATCCTCGGTCACCACGGATACCTCTCAAGTCAGGGGAGACGCCGCCATTCACCACCCGGACGACGGGAAGTCAACGCCCCGCCCGGACGCCCGCGCGGGTGCGCGCGAAAGGCCCCGGCGCGCTGAATTGTCCGGCGACCGGATGCCCGATCTGCGCTAAGAAAAGTGCCGCGGCGGCTCCGTCGCGTTGTCAGAAAAAATCCAACCACACCGAGGTATTGCCGTGAGCGCTGCCGCCATCTCCCTGCCCCCGCTCGACCTGTTGCGCGACGTGCCGACGCCGGCCTTGGTCGTCGACATGGCGAAGGCCCGCGCCAACCACAAGCGCGCCGTGGCGAGCCTCGGGCCGGGGCAGCGGCTCAGGCCGCATTTCAAGGCGCACAAGTGCAGCGCGCTCGCCCGCATGCAGCTCTCCGAAGGCGCCGATACGATCTGCTGCCAGACCACCTGGGAGGCAGTGGTGCTCGCCCGGACCGGCATCCGCGACATCATGGTGACCAACCAGGTCGTCGACCCGGCCGCCCTCGACGAACTCGCCGAGGCAGCGAAATCGGCGGATGTATCCGTGCTGGTCGACGCGCCGGTCCATGTCGACCTGCTGGAGGCGACCGCACGGCGCGCCGGCGTAAGCTTCGGCGTGCTCATCGAGATCGACGTCGGCATGAAGCGCTGCGGAGTGCCGGTCGATTCCGACGCGCTGATCGAGCTCTCAGATGCGATCGCGGCCTCCGACGTGCTCCATTTCGCCGGGCTGCAATCCTATGACGGTCAGAATTCGCAAATCGCCGATCCGGTGAAGCGCAAGCCCGCGGCCATGGAGGCGCTGGCGCTGACGCGGCATGCGGCCGAGCGGCTGAAGGCGCATGGCGTGGCGGTGCCGATGGTCGCCGGCTGCGCGACGGCGCACCTGCCCTTCATGGCGGAGATGGACGTCTGGACCGACATCCAGGTCGGCTCCTACCTGCTGATGGACCAGATCTACGGCGGCTTCCCCGATCTCGAATACCCGCGTGCGCTGTTCTGCCTGGCGACGGTGATCCATCGCTCGCCGGAGCGGATCGTGCTCGATGTCGGGCTGAAGCATATCGGTGTCGACAACGGCCACCCGGTATGGACGGGCGACACCAGCGCGCCGCTCCGCTTCTCGGACGAGCACACCACCATCGCGGTCACGCCGGAAAACGGAATCGCGGTCGGCGACCGGACCTTCCTGCTGCCGCGCCACATCGACCCGACGATCAACCTCCACCCGACGCTGTGGCTGCTCGACGACGATGGCGTGACGCCGGTGCCGGTCGACGGCCGGATGGGTGCGCGCGGGCCGGCCGCGGCGGAGGTCAGATAACCAGGAAGTCGTCGGCGCTCAGGTCGAGCCCCTTGGCGAGGACCGCGAAGACCACCGCGTGGCCGTTCCCGTCGTAGATCAGCTCGCCCGTCTTGGTGTCGTAGAAGAGCGGCCCGCCGGCGTGTTTCGCGGCGGAACCGACATGGAGCGCGCCGTCGTCGAGGGGCCCCTTCGGCAGCAGGCCGAAGACGTTGTGATCCAGGGCGATGGTGTCGTTGCCGGGCGAGAAATCCTTGATGACGTCGGGCTTGCCCGACAGCCTGGCGCGGAAGACGAAGGTGTCGCTGCCCGGCCCGCCGACCATCAAGTCCGGTCCCTTGCCGCCATCGATCGTGTCGTCGCCACCGCCGCCCTTGAGCCGGTCGCGCCCATTGAGCCCGGTCAGAACGTCATCGCCGCCGCGTCCGCGGATGACATCGGCATACCGGCTACCCGTGATGTCCTCGTCTGCGGAGTGATCGACCGAGAAGGGGGTCTGGTAGCCGGCGAACAGCGAGAGATATTCGGTGACCGACGTACTATAGGCGTCGTGCGGAACGTTCTTGCCACCGGAGCTCAGGAATTCGGCGACCGTGCCCGCGCCGACCAGATGAGCGCCGGCGAGCAGGCCCGAGGCCGTGATCTTGAGGCCGTCGATCTTCTGGCCGACATATTCCCAGACGCTCGCCAGATACGACCACTGGAGGTCCATATAGGCGTGGATCGCCTTGTCCTGGGCGACGGGGTTGGCGAGGAAATCGGCTTGGGAACGAACGCCGCTCTTGCCCGTCCAGTTGGCGGCGTGCCAGTCGTTGCTCGACGTCTGGTCCGCTGTGTAATAGCCGACGTCGATGAGCGCCAGCTCTCCGAACTGATACTTGCCGAGATAGCCGAGCGTATTGACGGCCTTGTAGTCGCCGCCGGACTCGCGGTCGCCAAGCGCGTCGAAGAAATCGTCATAAGTCAGAGCGGCCACGCCCTGTTTCCCTCGATCTTCGGAACAATCCAGCACCGGCAGGGAAGATTTCCGCACCCGGCAGAGTAATCGATACCGCCAAACGATTGCCGATCGACTAATCCGGTTCCGTCAATTCGCAACAAGGTCCATTCGCAGCAAGTCGGGCGCAATCGCCTCGAAGCCGTCACTGATAGCGTCGACAACCGGTTTCCGAGATGGCGCCAGCAACGACGGGATAGTCCGGCGCCGGATTCTCGATGAGGAGATGGACGGCGGTGATGCGGCTCGCGCAGTCTGCGGCCGCCGATCGCCCTCCTTGCGCGCCATCCACATAGATGTCGAGCCACGGAAGGCCGCGATGGCCGCTGTGGCACGGACCGTTCTGCGGTGTCGGGCCATCGCCGCAGACATCCTCGACGATCGCGTATTTCCGCAACGATGCGATGTAGAAACGGGTGCCCGGGGGATAATCCAGAAACTGCCGGCCGCCCCTGATGGCGTGCCCGACAGCTATGGTGATCGGATCCTCATAGGTGCCGCTGCCGCCGGCGCTGGCATGGACGACCGGCTTCGAGATCGCGGTCGAGCCGGGAGGCGTGTTGTCCCAGTAGCTGTAGCCGGTGACATAGGCTTCGAAGGAGCGCTCGCTCCGCCCTTCCGCAGCCAGGCTCGCGGAGGAAGCGGTCACGCCGACCATCAACGCCAGGGCCGAGCGGGTCGTCTTCGGCAAACCAAGAAAGGCCAACAGTTCCCCCAATTTCCAGCGACGTCCGGATTCAGGATGATTCGTCCAAGTCCGACAAAAGTCGCACGCCTTTGGAGCAATTCTGTGGCCGTTGCATGGGCGAATGGCAGCTCCGCGGGGTGGCGATCCGTGCGAGCGCCCGCTCCTATTTCCGATCCGGCTTGCGCGGCGCCCTGTCGATGGCCCGACGGACGGAATGTCGATGTTCCGGTCCCTCCCATTTCAGGTCGATCGCGCGGCGCTCCCACAGCCGTCGCTCGGGTGCTTTCCACGACGGATCGACGGGGCGACGCCTTTCCGTTCGTCTCACCTTGCCCCAGACCGCAAGCCGCCCGGTGATGGCGGAGATAACCGCGCGGAAGACGACGAAATACAGAAGCTGCCGATAGTAGAAGCGCTGGAAGACCGTCCAGAACAGGATGCCCTTGTGCTCCCTCGGTTCGAGGCCAAAGGCGACGATCGCCAGCACGATGTCGGACATCATGTAGACCAGATAGAGGAACGTCGCGTAGAGCCAGGTCGGGTTGACCCCCGACGTCGGATGGTGGATGGCGTCAAGCACGAGATTGAAGACGGCGAACAGGAGAAACAGGTCGGCCAGCGGCGCCAGCAAGGGCAGAGCCGTCCCGAAAAACAGGATATTGGGAATCCCGAACAAGCCGATCGCGCGCCCTTCGAGCACGGCGCCACGATGTTTCCACGCGGTCTGCAACATGCCGAAGACCCAGCGGAACCGCTGGATCATGAACTGCTGCAACGTGTGCGGGGCCTGGGTCATGGCCATCGCGTTTTCTTCGTAAACGACGCGATAGCCGGCGCGGGTCACCGCAAAGGTGAGGTCGGCGTCCTCCGCCAGCGTGTCGGAGGCAAGCCCGCCCGCCTCCAGGACCGCTTCCTTGCGCCATGCCCCGATCGCCCCCGGGACGACGGTGATGGCGTTGATGGTCTCGAAGGCACGGCGGTCGAGATTCTGCGAGGTGATGTATTCGAGGGTCTGGAGCTTCGCCAGGAGGCCGCGCCGGTTGACGACCTTCACGTTTCCCGCGACCGCGCCGACCTTCGGATCCTGGAAGTGCCGCACCAGCAATCCGATTGCGTCCCCGGCAAGCCGGGTGTCTCCGTCGATCGCCACGACGATCGGCGTGGTGACGATGCGGTAGCCGTGATTCAGCGCCGCCGCCTTGCCCTGGTTCCGCTGGGTGACGATCCGCACGCGCCCGTCCGTCGCGAACACCCGGCGGACCTCGGCATAGGTTCCATCGGTCGAACCGTCGTCGACGACGAGGATCGACAGTTTCGGATAGTCGGATGCCAGGAGAGAAGCGATCGACTCGACGATGACCGCCTCCTCGCAAAAGGCCGGCACGATGACGGTCACCGGCGGCAGATAGTCGGGTGAACCGGCGGGATGGTGCTTGCGGAGACACACCAGAATGACGATCAGAATCGTCCTGGCGACGCCTAGGACGAGTGCGATCGCGAAAAGCAGGACAAGAAGATCGCGCAGGAAGACCAGGGCGCCGGCCAGCACCCGGTCGAAGACGACGCCGGGACCGGTCGCCACCGGCATCAGTTCGTCGCGGGTTCGGCCGATCAGCGAACCGAGCGGGACAAATTCGAAGCCCTTCGCGCGCAGGCCTTCGATGATCCGGGGAAGTGCCGCAAGCGTCTCGGAGCGATCGCCGCCCGCGTCGTGCATGACGATGACGTTCCCCTCGCGGCGGCGGGCCTGCTCCATCACCGACGAGACGATGGCGTCGACGCCCGGCTTGCGCCAGTCCTCGGGATCGACCTGCATGCCGACGGCGATATAGCCGAGGTCACTGAGCACGTTCAGCGGCCGGACCTCGTCGGCCGTCATGGGCTCGACATCCTCGCCATAGGGCGCACGGAACAACACGGTCTTGCGGCCGGTGGTCGCGACGATGGCCCGTTGCGTCGCATTCAGACCAAGACGGATCAGCAGGTCGGGGGTCATCGAGAGGTTGGCATGCCAGTAGGTGTGGCTGCCGATCTCATGCCCTTCCTCGAAGATGCGCTTGACGGTCGCCGGATTGTCGAGAGCGCTCGAGCCGATGACAAAGAACGCCGCGGGCACATGGTAGGTCTTGAGCGTGTCGAGGATGCGCTCGGTATAGACCGGGTCCGGGCCGTCGTCGAAGGTCAGGGCAATGGCATTCGCCGCTCCCCTGCCCCAGCGATGAACGGTGTAGCCCTGCGGCAGTTCCTTATAGGCCTCGGCGACGATCAGGTGCGTGGCCGGATCACGCTCCAGCTTCCGGACGCCGGGTTCGGGCGTCGCCACGACCCTGAGGAATTCGCCCTGCCCCTCGTAGCCGACATAGTCGTCGAGCGACACATCACCCAACGCCGCCGGGACATCGGCCGGAGGGACGGTTCTTCCGCCCACCAGTTCCCAGAATCCGGGATCTTCGCCGCCGGCGGGCCACAGGCCGACGCCGCCGACGCCGGTCGTCGAAAGCGCGACCAGCTCGTTGTAGGCGCTGACGGCGTCGAGGAACCAGATCTGATGCCGTTTGCCGGCATCGTCGACAAGGGTGACAGTCGAATTCAACGCGTCGGGATCGAGCCTGATGGCGGCGTCGTGGCGCCTGGCCAGGTGCATCGTGGCCGGGAAGTCGATCGCCTCGGGCCCGGTGCGCCCGCTGATCCAGTCGAAGCCGGTATTGCCCAGCGCAACGACCGTCTTCTGCGGATCAAGCCGGGCAAGGGCCGTGGCGATCCTACCGGTGAACCAGTCCTGCGGCGCGACAGGACCCGGGCGGTCGCCCGGCTCCGGCTCTTCGAAGCCGAGCAGGACGACGCGGTCGACAATGTCCGACAGCGCTTCCAGCGGCACGTCGTCGTCGCCGAGCGGAACAACCAGGCAGGTCTGGCGATCCGCCGGCGCCAGCGCGCGCTTCAGCGCGGCCAGCAACTCCAGGATATCCGCGTCGGATACGCCGGCCACGCCCCAGATATCCAGACAGTAGCCCTGATAGGCACCCTGCGAGGCGGCCTCGGCGAGCGCCGCGACAAGATGCTGCCGGCCCGCGACCGAGGACAACGCCGCCGCCGCTGCGTCCGGATCGTCGCCGGCGCCGACGATCGGCAGGACGGACAGGGACGGCTGGTCGGCCAGATAGGCAGCGAGCGACGCCTTTCGACGGGCGTCTTCCTCCCTGATCGCCCCATCGGCGGAAGCGATCTGGTACCACTGCGGCAGGACGACATCGACGGCGGAGAGGTTGACCTTGAGGGATTCGAGGGCCGCCCCCGACCATGTCGGCACTACGACATAGACGGCCGGCGGGTTGCCGTCCCACGGCGTGTCCGCGGCCACCGACGCGGCATCGCGCTGCCCGGCCGCCACGATGTCGGCCGGATCCGGGCGCGCCGTCGTCGTCGACGGGCCCGCCTCGGGGAGAGGCCCGGTCTCGCCCGGCGACGTCGTCTCTTCCTCAAGACCGAGCTCGGGAAGGGACGGCGCGACCCACAGGCGCAACCCGACGATCCCGACGAGCACGATGCCAACGAGCATCAGGACAATGACGACAGACCTTGCGACCCGCCGGCGATGGGAGGTCAGATCGCGGAATATCTGTCGCGAACGGCTGCTGCTTCCTGCGCCCTCGAGCCGCCTCGGCCGTCTCTTGGACAAACGCACCTCAAACGCAATACGACGTTCTTTAACCTATATCGCTGACTATCCGGCGATATCTTGATCGCGGTCAACGTTTTCCGACGTAAACCGCCCCACAGACAAGCACTGTATAAACACAAGCCTAAATAAAATGTGGCGAAGCCGCGAATTATGAAGCTGAACCGCCGGGAATTCCTGGGAGGCGCCGTTCTCGGGACGTCGATACTTGCGACCGGTGCGCCCAACCGGCTTCTGGCGGGAAAAGACAAGCCTTTCCTTGTCGTTCTCGACGGCATTACGCCTTCGACGGCGCCGGAGCGGTTCCTTGCCGCTGCCAGCGAATTCCTCACCCGGGGAATCCCCGCCTGCTACGCGATCGACCTGCGGAGCGACCCCGGCCAGGGATGGCAGGCGGGCGGTCCGCTCGCCGACCTCCTGCGCCGGCTGAGCAGAGCCTATCCCGGGCTTGTCGAGCTCGCCGTCCAGGTCCCGGGCATCATGGCCGACAAGCCGTATTTCCGGCTCCGCCGCGCCAGCGAGGCACAGGACGGGCTGGGCTTGGTGCTGGCGGGGGCGCTGGCCGATACGGACGGGCAGGTCCCCTGCCTGACACTGCTGACCGAAGAGCCCCCCGAGGCGGCTGGCCCGCTCGGCGGCATACGGGCGGCGGGATTTCGCAACGCCCTCTTCCTGCCGCGCCGGGGCGGACCGCGCGGATTCTGGCAGGAAGAGACCGGCGTCCTGCAGATCCATGGCGGCTTCGAGATCACCGACCGGATGCGTGTCGCGGCGATCGCGGCGGCCGTCTCGTCGGAGATCGAAAAGGAAGAACCCGGAGTTGCCTATCTTGCGATATCCGGGGGGCGGGAGACCGGAGACGAGGCATTATCCGCGGCGGCGGCGACCCTCGGCGACGCGGTTGCCGCGGAAACCGCCAATGGACGGATCTACACGACCCTTCCCACCGAGCTTCACCGGCAGTCGGGTTTCGACTATGCGCGCGACGTGGTGCTGCGGATCGATGGGACGGCGGGAGATGGTTCCGTTCCGGCAGGGTTCCCGCTCCTTGCCGCCGCGCTCGTGAAAGCCGGCATCCCGTTCTCCTACGCGGGCGGGTTCGGAAACGACATCGGCGCTTCGGTCGAAGCACCGGCCGACGCTGCCCGTGCCGGCATCGGCATCTGCCCGATGATCGAGGCGGGGGACCTTTCGTCGGCGGACCTGCCCCGCATCATCGCGGAGCGACTCCAGAACGCCGCGCCGTTGTGGACGTCGCCGGCGACCTGCGTCGTCGTCCCATCGGCCGATGCTGCGCTGGCGGGCAAGGTCGGTGCCGCGGGCGCGAGCATGCTCGGCACGCCGTGCGGGAGCCCGGCCGGGCCCGCCGGGGTCGACCGCTACGGCCTGCTCCGCCAGCCGACAACCGTCTGCCTCGACGCGCCGGTCACCGACGCGAACGAGGTCGCCGCGGCGCTTGCCCAGGCGACGGGCATCGAGCGTGACGCGCTCGTCGTCGTCGGCGCGGACGCCATCGCGACGCGCGACAGCCGGGACGCCATCGTCGCCGGCCTCGGCCGCCTCGCCAGGACGCCCGGAAACAGGTTGCTGAACGTGGAGCAGTTCGGCCAGCGGGTGATGCCGGCCGACGCGGCCTTCGACCTCCTCAAGCTGACGAAATCGCAGGTCGCGCTTGCGCCCGCCGTGCCGGAGGCCATCGCCCCGGCCGAGCGCGCGGAACTGATCAGGGACGCGGAGATCGCCTGGCGCTATTTCGACCGGCTGACCAACGACAGAACCGGACTGGTACCGGCGACGACCTCGCTGGAGGGTGGCCTCTATACCTATCAGGAGGCCACCATGTGGGACGTCGGCAGCACGCTGATCGGGCTCGTCGGCGCCCA
>JAGRKY010000552.1 GCA_020442095.1 Bauldia sp. | reverse complement strand
TCAGCGCCACATAGGCGAAGCCGAAGGCCGCCATGATGACGGCCGGGACGGTGAACTCGAAGAAGCCGATCCTAAGGCCGTCGATCCTCTCGGCGACGCCGGCGGCGAGGAGGTTGGTCGACGTGCCGATCAGCGTCGTCTTGCCGCCGAGCAGGGCCGCGAAGCTCAGTGGCATCAGCACCTTCGACGTGGCGATGCCCCGGGTCGCGGCGATCGCCGTGACGATCGGCAGGAACATCACCACGACCGGCGTATCGTTGACGAAGGCGCTGGTCACCATCGCGACGAAGAGGATGAGGACCACGGCGCCGAGCCCGGTGCCGCCGCCGGCACGGGCGAGGATGGCCGCCGGCCGCTCCAGCGCGTCGGTCTGGAACAGGCCCTGGCCGACGACGAGCATGGCGAGGACGGTGATCAGCGCCTGGTTCGAGAAGCCGGCGAGGAGGGCGTCGGGCTTGAGCGGGCTTTCGACCCCGAGGACCATCGGGCCTGCCCAGAACAGGATCAGCCAGGCGACGACGGAGGCGATCGAGACCAGCTCGATCGACCAGCGCTCGAGCGCATAGGCGACGACCATCGCGATGATCATCGCGAAGGTCAGCCACATCAGGATGGTGGTTGCCGCCATGGTCGCGCTACCGGCTCAGTCCAGCCCGATCCGGCCCGACGTGCCGGCGACAGCGCCTGCCGGCCACTTTCCCGGGAAAAAGACACTCATCTTTCGAGAACGCGGAGCGGCCCGGAATTGAGGACCAGCGTGCCGAGCAGCAGGTCGTGGAGCAGCTGGCGGCGCCGGGTGAAGAGCCCGACCAGCAGGACGAGGGGAGTGAGGAGCCCGACCGAGAACCAGAAGATCAGCGCGTGCATCAGGGCAAGCACGGGGAAAGAGCGCCCGCCGTTCCAGGTCCGCATCTCGATCGCGGTCCAGCGCATGCCGATCGTCGCGGATTCGGGACCGCCGAGGGTCAGCGCGACATATCCGAGCGCGACGATGGCGAAAAGCGCACTGTAGAGAACCCATCCGATTCCCAGCGTCACCACACCGACGATAAACACCACGAGCGCCGCGGGAATCATCAACAGGACAACGATGATGGCGTCGATCACGAAGGCGACGATGCGCTTCGAAAGGATGGCGTCGTAAAGTTCCGGATAGTCGTCCGGATCATACAACACCGGCGCCGCCCGCGTCGGTCCGTCATCACTCATATGATCTCCCCCGGCCGCCCGACCCTACGCGCAGCCGTGGCAAGCATCGTCGCTTCGGCGTCGATAAGCAAGCCGCCACAACAAGCCTTTCGTCGCTCCTGAAACGGACCCGGAAAGGGGCCGTTATCGTGCCAGCCGCTCGGCCACCCGGGGCGCGAAATAGGTCAGGATGCCGTTCGCGCCGGCGCGTTTGAAGGCGAGCAGGCTCTCCATCATGGCGCGCTCGCCGTCGATCCAGCCATTGCCCGCCGCGGCCTGGATCATCGCGTATTCGCCGGACACCTGGTAGGCGAAGGTCGGTACCTGGAAGGTCTCCCGGATCCGCCAGACGATGTCGAGATAGGGCAGGCCGGGCTTGACCATGA
>JAGRKY010000551.1 GCA_020442095.1 Bauldia sp. | reverse complement strand
CAGCCGACCCGCGGCCTCGATGTCGGCGCGACCGCCTTCGTCTGGCGCTCGCTGCGCGAGGCGCGGGCGCGGGGCTGCGGCATCCTGCTGATCTCGTCGGATCTCGACGAGCTCTTCGATATCAGCGACCGCATCGTGGTGATGCTGTCCGGCCGCATCAACGGCGAGTTCACGCGGCCCTACCACCTCGGCGAGATCGGCGCCGCGATGACGGGGGCCGGCGGATGATCGGCTATCTCACCCAGGTCATCCGGGCGCTCGCCTTCGTCTTCGTCGCGCTGCTTCTCTGCGGCGTGATCTTCGAATTCGCCGGCTTCTCGGCGCCGCTGATGTTCCAGAGCATCGCCGACGGCGCCTTCCTCTCGCTCCGCGCCTGGGAGAACAGCCTGCGCTGGGGGCTGCCGCTGTTTCTCACCGCGCTCGGGGTCGTGATCTCCTTCCGCTGCGGCTTCTTCAACATCGGCGCCCAGGGCCAGTTCTACATGGGTGCCATCGCCGCGACCTTCGTCGCCGACGGCCTGAACGGCGCCCCGGCGGTGATCGTCCTGCCGCTGACCTTCGCCGCCGGCATCCTCGGCGGCGCGGTCTGGGCGCTGTGGCCGGGGCTGCTCCGGGTCCGCTCCGGCACCGACGAGGTCATCACCACGCTGATGGGCAACTTCATCGCCGGGCTGTTTCTCGTCTACGTCACCTCCGGCCCGCTGAAGGACCCGTCCGGCACCGGCCAGGCGGCGTCGAGCCGGCCGATCGGCGAGGCCTACCGGATCGCCGCGACGAGCTCGCTGTCGCCGACGATCATCATCATCTGCGTTCTGGTCGGCATCGGCATGTGGGTGCTGGTCAACCGCACCGCCTTCGGCGTGCTGTCCAGCCTCGCCGGCCGCAACCCGATCATGGTCGTCTGGCAGGGCGCGCGGCTGTCGCGGCTCGGCCTTGCCGGCTTTGTCATCGGCGGCGGGCTGGCCGGGCTCGCCGGCACCATCGAGGTGCTCGGGCCGATCGGCCGGCTGTCGAGCGGCATGCTGCCGACCCACGGCTTCACCGCCATCCTGATCGCGCTGGTCGCCAACCTGTCGGTGCTGGCGACGGCCGTGGTGGCGATCTTCTTCGGCGGGCTTGCCGCCGCCGGACTCTACCTGCCGGTGCTCGCCGGGCTGCCGGCCGCCGCCATCGACATCATCAACGCCGCGATCGCGCTGTTCATCACCGCGCGGGCCTGGCCGAAGCGCCTCACCGGGCTCTTCGGATCCCGGCAGGACGCGGGCTGAGGGGCGCCGTCATGGACGAGACAATCATCGCCATCCTGCGCTCGGGAACGCCGCTGGTCTATGTGACGCTTGCCGGCGTGCTCGCCCAGCGCGCCGGCATCTGGCATCTCGGCCTCGAGGGGCTGATGATCATCGGCGCCTGCTCGGCGGTGCTCGGCGTCGTGCAGGGCGGCTCGATCGTCGTCGGGCTCGGCATCGGCATGGTGCTCTGCGTCCTCGCCTCGGCGCTGCTGTGGTTCGTCATCGAGAAGCTCCGCGCCAATCCGATCATCGCCGGGCTGGGGCTCACCGGCCTCGGGCTCGGCGGCACCGACCTTGCGGTCCAGGCGATCTACGGCAGCCAGGCCTCGGTCAACGCGGCCTACGGCCTGCCGCGGCTCGGGCCGGCCTTCGGCCCCTACGGCGTGCTCTCGATCCTCGTCGTGCTGATGCCCTTCGTCGTCATCGCGGTGTGGATCCTCACCCGGCGTACCCGCTGGGGCCTGCAGCTCGCCGCCTGCGGCGAGCATCCCTTCGCGGCGCGCAGCGTCGGCGTCAATCCGGCCCGGATGCGGCTCGCCGCGCTCTGCCTCGGCGGCGTGCTCTGCGCGCTCGGCGGCGCCGAGCTGTCGATGGGATCGCTGCAGATCTTCGCCTATGGGATGACCGCCGGCCGCGGCTTCATGGCCTTCGCGGCGGTGATCTTCGGCGGCGGCAACCCGCTCGGCGCGACCGGCGCGGCCTTCTTCTTCGCCATCGTCGGGGCGCTCGGCATCCGCGCCCAGCTCCTCTTCGGCGAGCGCGTGCCGCCCGACTTCCTGCTGGCGCTGCCCTATATCGCGACGGTCATCGGCGTGTGGATCAGCGGCAAGCTGCGCGGCGGCGCCAAGGCGGCGGCGAGCTTCGGCGAATTGAGGGATTACTAGGGGTGGGATCGGGAAGATCGTGCGTGCTTCGAGGCTCCGCTCCGCGGAGCGCCTCAGCATGGCGGAGTCGGTTTCATCCACCCGGGGCGACCGCCGCCCCTCCTTGCCATCCTGAGGTGCCCGGCCGGAGGCCGGGCCTCGAAGGACACTCGGAAACACCTTGAGGACACAATGACGGAATTTGCCCAGCGTCACGCGATATCGGATGTGTGCGTGCTCTGCGAGGATGTCGAGCGGTCGGTTGCCTTCTATCGTGACCGGCTCGGCTTCGAGCTGCTCCACCGCGCCGAGGGTTTCGCCGATTTCTCCGGCGCCGGGCTGACGCTGGCGCTGTGGGAGATCGACCATATCAGCCGCCATACCGGCATCGCCAATACGCGCGGCCCCGGCGCCCACAAGGTCTGCATCGCGGTCAAGCTGCCGTCGCCGGCCGATATCGACGCCAGCTACGAGGAGCTGACCGCCAAGGGCATCGCCTTCCAGGCGCCGCCGGCCGACTATCCGTGGAATGCGCGCTGCATCTATTTCGCCGGTCCCGACGACGAGCTCTGGGAGCTCTATGCCTGGCTTGAGGGCGGGCCGGTCGGCGTGCTGGACGACGGCGCGGCCTGAGGCGCCACCGAAGAAAGCAGTAGCCCGCTCCTCCCGGCGGAAAACAAACGAGATGCCGCTTCCGCGAGGTCGCGGCGAAGCGCACAACTTCGATAAGGACATGACATGACCCGAAAGATCATCATCGACACCGACCCCGGCCAGGACGACGCGGTCGCGATCCTGCTGGCGCTCGCCTCGCCGGAGGATTTCGACGTCCTCGGCGTCGTCGCCGTCAACGGCAATGTCGGCCTCGCCCAGAATGCCAAGAACGCGCTGACGGTGGTCGAGCTCTCCGGCCGGACCGACGTCCCCGTCTATGCCGGCTGCGCCCGGCCGATGCGCCGGCCGCTGGTTTCCGGCGCCCATGTCCACGGGCCGACCGGCCTCGACGGTCCCGATCTGCCGGAGCCGACGCTCAAGCTTCAGGAGCAGCACGGCGTCGACTTCATCATCGACACGCTGCGGCGCGAGGAATCGGGGTCGGTGACGCTCTGCACGCTCGGGCCGCTGACCAATGTCGCCATGGCGCTGGTCAAGGCGCCGGACATCATTCCGCGTATCCGCGAGATCGTGATGATGGGCGGCGCCTATTTCGAGG
>JAGRKY010000550.1 GCA_020442095.1 Bauldia sp. | reverse complement strand
TCGCCGGGCGGATTCCGCCGACCTCCGGCGAGGTCGACCTGTTCGCAGAGCCGCTGACCTTCGGCGACCCGCGCTACACGAGGCATCACGGCGTCGTGGCGATCTACCAGGAGCTCACCATCGTTTCGGCGCTGTCGGCGGTGGCCAACGTCTTCCTCGGCGCGCCATACGCGAAGGCCGGTCTCCTGTCGGAGAGGCGGATGCGCGAGCGGTTCAGGGAGCTCGCGTCGATGCTCGGCATCGCCGTCAATCCGGACGCGCGGGCGAGCCGGCTCTCCGTTGCCGACCAGCAGATGCTGGAGATCATGCGCGGCGTCCAGGCAAACGCCAAGCTCATCCTATTCGACGAACCCACGACCGCTCTCGCCCCGCCCGAGCGGGACTCGCTCTTTCGCCTGATGCGGCGATTCCGCGACGAGGGGCGGACCATGGTTCTGGTCAGCCACAACCTCGATGAGGTGCTCGACATTGCGGACTTCGTCACCGTCTTCCGCGACGGCGGCGTCGTCGCTTCGGCGCCGCGGGCCGAATGGGACAAGGCGACCATCGTGCGCGCCATGATCGGCCATGACCTGCAGCCGCGGAAGCGGGACGAACGATCCGCATCCGGTGAAGCGGCCCCGCTTCTGACCGCACGCAATATCGAACTCCCCGGCGCCCTGAGCGACGTCAGCCTCAGCGTCGGTGCGGGCGAGATCGTCGGCGTCGGCGGCCTGGTTGGCTCCGGGCGGTCCTCGCTTCTGCGCTCGCTTGCCGGGCTGGAGCCAATGAGCCACGGAGACCTCACCGTAGAGGGCAAGGCGGTTCACTGGCCCCGCAAGCCGTCGCAGGCGCTGCGCGCCGGCATCGCCCTCGTCCCCGAGGATCGCAAGACGCAGGGCCTCGTCCTCGGCCTGACCGCCATCGACAACATCGCCATGACCCAGTTCGGCCTCGTCAGTCGTCTCGGCATCCTCTCGCGCCGCCTGATGCATGAAAAGGCGAAGCCGGTGGCCCGTGAGTTCGGGTTCGCCGAGGAGCGGCTCGATACCACGGTCCGCAACCTTTCCGGCGGCAACCAGCAGAAGGTGCTTCTCGGCAAATGGCGCTACCACCAGCCGCGAATCCTCCTGGTCGACGAGCCGACCCGCGGCATCGACGTCGGCGCCAAGGAGGAGATCCTCAAGACGCTGCGGCGGATCGCGGACACAGGCGTCGGAATCGTCGTGGTGTCCTCGGAACTCGAGGAGATCGTCGAAGTCAGCGACCGGGTGATCGTTCTGTCAGAGGGACGACTGGTCGCCGAGCTTGACGGCCGCGCCGAGGCGCTCGGCGTCCAGGACATCCTCAACGCAGCATTCCGGGTCGATGCGACGGCCCAACCAGCGCATTAGGTTTGGAGTCCCTCATTTCAATGGAACGCAGGTCGGCAAAGCACTACGCGGAAATCGCCTTCCTCCAGTTCGCCATGGTGTGGGCGCTGGTCATCCTCCTGATCGTCGCCGGGATCGTCTATCCCCGCTTCTTCGATCCGATCAACATCAAGAACATCCTCAGCCAGAACGCGCCGGTCGGGATCGTCGCCGTCGGCATGACCTTCGTGATGATCGGCGGCGGCTTCGACCTGTCGGTCGGCGCGATCTTCGCCCTCGGCGCGGTGCTGTTCGCGCAATGGGCGGACCCGCTCGGGCTTTGGGGCGCGGCTGCCGCGGTGATGCTGGTCGGCCTGGCTTGCGGGGCGATCAACGGATTCATCGTGACCAAGCTGAAGGTCAATCCGTTCGTCGCGACCCTCGGCAGCGGTTCCGCATTCGGCGGTGCTGCCTATATCGTCTCGCATTCGGCACCGCAGACGCCCGACAATTTCGACTTCCAGAACCTTGGCACCGAATACTTCCTCGGATGGCCGATCTCGGTCTGGCTGCTCGTGCTGGTTCTTGCCGGCGGCGGATTCGCCCTGTCGCGTTCAGTCTACGGCCGGTCCGTCTATGCCATCGGGGGCAACACCGAGGCGGCGCGCCTCTCCGGTCTTTCCGTCGACCTGCTGCGCTCGAGCACCTACGTCATCAGCGCCCTGTGCTCGGGTCTGGCGGGGATGATCCTCGCTTCGCGCCTCGGGGTCGGCCAGGCCGACATGGGCAGCAGCATCGCGCTCGACGCCATCGCGATCGTCGTGATCGGCGGCACCTCCCTCCTCGGCGGCGAGGGCGCCATGTGGCGGACCGTCATCGGCCTCCTGATCATCGCGACGCTCACCAACGTCTTCGACTCGCTCGCCGTCAGCACGAACTACCAGCTGGTCGCCAAGGGCACCATCGTCGTCAGCGCTGTCGCGCTCGATGTCTTTGCCCGAAGCCGCCGATCCTGACGCTCGTCAACCAACACAAGAAGGGGAAAACCGGAATGAGCCAGAAAGACGTCCAGATCGCCCTGACATTCGATTTCGATGGCTATTCGTTGTGGATCGGGACATTCGATTCGCAGTCGCCGAGCATGCTTTCGCGCGGCGAATTCGGACCAGTAGGGGTCAAGCGCATCCTCGACACGCTCGAACGGACCGGCGTCAAAGGGACCTTCTTCATCCCCGGGCACACCGCCATTGCGTTCCCGAGCACGGTGGAGGCGATCCATGCGGCGGGACACGAGATCGGTCATCACGGCTGGGTCCACGAGAATCCCGCGACCCTGGCGCCCGCCGAGGAACGGCGGATTCTCGAACGGGGCTTCGAAGCGCTCGAGAAGGTCATCGGCGTGCGTCCCGTCGGATACCGCTCGCCGGCATGGGACAACAGCCCCAACACGATCCCGCTTCTGATGGAATTCGGCTTCGAATACGAAAGCAGCATGATGGGCCGCGACTTCGAACCCTACTGGTGCCGGCTTGGCGACGAGTGGTCGAAGACCGAGGCGTTCAAGTTCGGCAAGCCGGTCGATCTGGTCGAGCTGCCGGTCGCTTGGCACCTCGACGACTTTCCGCAGTTCGAATACGTGGTCATGCCGCGTGGCGGGATCATCCAGGGCGTGCTGACGCCCCGGCAATTCCTCGAAATGTGGAAGGACGAGTTCGACTTCCTCTACGACCGGGTCGGATCGGGGATATTTACCGCGACCATGCATCCCCAGGTGGTTGGCCGCGGCCACAGGATGCTGCTGCTGGACAAGTTCATCGAGCATGTCGTCGATCGGCCGGGCGTCAGCTTCACTACCTGTCGCGACTATGTCCGGTCGTGGCGCGAGGGGAAGACACCGAGCCTGCCGCCCGAGGCCGCCACGGCCTGACGCGGTCGCACCAGCCGCCCCAAGGAGACAGACGGGACTTCGAAAAGACATGGACAGCCAATCCTATGTCGTGAACGGGCTCAGCCACGACGCGACGATCACCGTCGACCAATGGGGCATCCCGCATATAAAGGCCGAGACCCTGGACGATATGTTCTTCGTCCAGGGCTTCAACGCAGCCCGCGACCGGTTGTGGCAGATCGACCTGTGGCGGAAGCGGGGACTGGGGTTGCTGGCGGAGGATTTCGGCCCCGGCTATGTCGCCCAGGACCGTGCTTCCCGCCTCTTCCTCTACCGGGGCTACATGGACGCCGAGTGGGCCGTCTATGCGCCGGATGCCAAGGCGATCTGCGAGTCCTTCGTGGCCGGGATCAACGCCTATATCGACCTGCTCGGCGAGCATCCCGACTGGCTGCCACCCGAATTCGCGACGCTCGGATACCGACCGTCGAAATGGGAAGCCGCGGATGTCGTCCGGATCCGGGTCCATTCCTGGATGCGGAACGCGGTCTCCGAAGTGCTCCGGGCCAATATCATGAGCCGGACGAGCGCCAAGGTCGACCGGCTGCGCCAGAGCGTCAGCCACGACCACGTTCCGGAAGCGCCCGGCGGCCTCGACCTCGCGACGATTCCGCTCGAGGTCATCGACCTCTTCAAGCTCGCCCTCGCCCCGATCGTCTTCAGCGACGACCGTCTGGCCGCCAGGGAGGACGAATGGGGATTGTGGACCAAGGTCACCCCCGCCGGCGACGTCATTCGCGATGCGACCAGCCAGGGCTCCAACAACTGGGTGATCGACGGTTCGCGGACGGTGACCAACCGTCCGATCATGGCGAACGATCCGCACCGCGCCCATGCGGTCCCGTCGCTGCGATACATCGTCCACCTCTCGTCGCCCGAATTCGATGGAATCGGCGCCGGCGAGCCAGTGCTTCCCGGCATCATGATCGGCCACAACGGGACGATTGCCTTCGGCCTCACCCTCTTCTTCGGTCCCGACGAGGAGGACCTCTACGTCTACGAGACCGAGCCCGGCAATCCGGACAGCTATCGCTATGGCGACGGCTACGAGGCGATGCGCATCGTCACAGAGACGATCAAGGTGAAAGGTGCGCCGGACGAAGAGGTCACGCTCAAGTTCACCCGCCATGGGCCGGTGATCCACGAGGATGCCGCCAAGGGCCGCGCCTATGCCATCCGTTCGGTCTGGTTCGAGCCCGGCGCTTCGCCCTACGCCACCAGCCTCTCGGCGATGCGGGCGCGCGATTTCAACACTTTCAAGAGCGACCTGGAGCGCTGGTCGGTGCCCGCGGTCAACATGGTCTACGCCGATATCGGCGGCAACATCGCCTGGGTGGTGGCGGCGCAGAGCCCGATCCGGCGGAACTGGGACGGACTGACGCCGGTGCCCGGCGACGGCCGGTTTGAATGGGACGGCTTCTACACCGCGAGGGAGCTTCCCAGCGAGCTCAACCCGGCATCAGGGATCCTGATGACCGCGAACGAAATGAACCTCCCGGAAGACTGGGCGCACGACGAAATGCAGGTCGGCTTCGAATGGTACGAGGGCGCCCGGGCAACCCGGCTGACCGAAACGCTCGCGGCAACGGAGAAGCATTCGGTGGAATCGTCCTGCGCAATGCAGACGGACATCGTCTCGATGCCGGCGAAGCGTCTGGTCGCGCTCCTGGCTTCACTGGATGCGGAAGATACCGAACAGGAGAAGGCGCTCGCGGAGCTTCGCGGCTTCGACGGAGCGCTCAAGGCCAATAGCGGGAGAGCCGCCCTTTGCGAGGTCTGGTGGTCGAAACATCTCCGTCCCGGCGTCCTCGCGGCGCTCGCGTCCGATGCGGCCGTCGTTCCGCTGCTCGCTCCGGGGGACATCGATTCGGTTCTCGATGCCCTCGAAAATCCCGAACCCTGGTTCGACGGCTCGCCGAAAGCCGCCCGCGACGCCCTGCTGCTCCGGACCCTTGGCGAGGCGTGGCGGGAATGCGAGCGGCTGATGGGCCCCGACCCCGATGCATGGGCTTGGGGGCAGATCCACCACGGCTATTTCGAACATCCCCTCACCCGGCTCTCTCCCGACGCGGCAGCATCCCTCGACATCGGCCCGGTTCCCACCGCCGGCAGCGATTCAACGCCGATGAACACGATGTACCGACCGAGTGACTTCCGGGTCGTTCTCGGTGCATCCTTCCGCGTTGTCGTCGATGTCGGCGACTGGGATAAAAGCGTCTGCATCAACGCGCCGGGACAGTCAGGCGACCCCCGCTCCCCCCACTATGGCGACCTTACGCCCGCGTGGGCGGCAGGCGATTACGTACCCCTTCTCTACAGCGAGGCCGCAATCGCCGAGGCGGCGGAATTGCGGATCGAGCTCAAACCCAAGCCTGACTCGTTGGCTTGAACTCGGGACGAAAGCAGTGAGATCGAGCGCCTGCCGCCAGGCCCGTTTCAAGCCTCAGCCGTCCCGCGGTTTCGGCACGTCGTTGGTGCCCTCGGCGTCTGGCATCTGGCCGTAGCTCATCTTGCGCATCTGCTCGATCACTCTCTCCATCTCCTCGTCGGAGAGGATGGGCGGATCGCCGAGCGTCAGCGCCTGGACGTAGAGCTGCGACAAGGTCTCGACCTCCCGGCCGAGAGCCAGCGCGCCTTCCAGCGTCTTGCCGAGCGAGATCTGGCCGTGCTGGCCGAGCAGGCAGGCGAGCCGCCCTTCCAGCGCCTCGATCGCGTTGTCGGAGAGCTGCTGGGTGCCGAAGGTCGCATATTTGGCGACCCTGATGGTGTTCCCGCCGGCGACCCCGACCATGTAGTGGAAGGCAGGGATCGGCTTGTAATGGACGGCGAGCGTCGTCGCATAGACCGAATGGCAATGGAGCACGACGTCGATGTCCGGCCGATGCTTGAGGATGTCGCGGTGAAAGCGCCATTCGGATGACGGCCGGAGCTTGCCGAGATACGTGCCGTCGAAACCCATCTCGACGATGTCCTCGGCTTCCATGCGATCATAGGGGAGCGAGGACGGGGTGATCAGAAAGCCGTTCTCGATCCGCTGCGAAATGTTGCCGGCCGTGCCCTGATTGATGCCGCTCGCATTCATCTTGCGGGCGATGTCGACCATCTCCTGGCGGAGGGCGCGATTGGTGAGTTCGCTCATGGTTTCGGTCTCGTCAGTTGGAGTGGTTGGCTTCGGCACGTTCGCGCCAGGTCTGGCGATAGGCTGCAAGCCCGGGAATTGCGGTATCGGGCGCGTCTTCGACATCGACCCGCGTGACGCCCGTCCGGCGCGGATGGTCGGCAAGCAGGGCGGTCCCTGAAGCGGTGCCGTAGGCATCGGTGTTGAAAAGGACGTTCCGGCCGGGTTTCAGCGCCGACACCAGACCCGCATAGAGCGGGTCTTTGGCGAAGCTGCCGTCAAGGACGATGGTGCCGTCGGCGCCGAGCCGGTCGAGGCAGATGTCGGTGAGAAGCGAGACGTATAGCAGCGCCAGGGCATGGCGCTCCGCCGCGCTCGCCGGTTCAGGCCCGATGATGCGGCCCTTCATGGCACTGCCCGGGAAGACGCCATCCTGTTCGACGAAGGACGGAAGCGCCATGGTGCCGGCGGCGATCAGAGCGACGATCGTCGCCTCCGCGACCGGACCCTCCGGCGCCTCGGCGGCGATCAGGGCGAACTCACGGCCGCCCATCGCCAGAATGCCCGAGAGTTCGCGGCCGTCGACGTCGAGATTCCGCGTCACATAGCCCCGCTCGTAACCCGTTTCTGGGGCGACGCCGTCGCTCAGTCCGACGATCCAGGTACCGGTCGAGATCAGCGTCAGGTCGGTGAGTCCGGCCTGCTGGAAGCGGTAGAAGTTGGCGGTGGAATCGTGGATGCCGCAGAGAATTTCAATATCGGCCGGAATGTCGAGGTCCCGCGCCAGTTGCGGCCGGATCCGGCCGACCGGTTTCCAGGCCGGCGTCAGCGGCGGAATCAGGCGCTGCCAGCCGCGATCCCGCACGATCCTGGAGAAAGCGCGCCGGTCGAAATCCCAGAAGTGGGACTGGGCGGCAAGGTAGGTGTATTCGCTGGCGCCGTTGCCGGAGAGGCGAAAGGCCCAGTATTGCGGACCGCCGAGGAACCAGCGGGCACGCGCCACTGCTTCCGGCCATTCGGTTTCCAGCCACAGGAGCTGGCGCGCCATATGCGCGGCCCCCGGCATCAACGGGCTGCCGAGCGCGCGGAAGGAATCGACCAGAGCGACATAGGCCGCGGTCACTGCCTCCGGCATCTCCGCCTCGTAGTCGACCATTGGCATGACCAGTCCGTCGTCATCGACCAGCGCCCCCGCCGAGCCGTGCCCGGTGGCGACAATCGCACCGATGTCGTGACGGCGGACCATCGCCGGCAGCACGTCGAGCAGCCAGGCATCGATGCGCCCGGTGTCGACGTGGAGATAGGGCGGCGACGCGCCCGGTCCGTTGGCCAGCGACACCGTCTCGAGGAGCTGGCCGTCGCGTGACGCCGCCGTCAGCTTGACGTTCGTCTTGCCGACGTCGAGGACCGCAACGGCGCTCGTCGTCACGTCTCCCGCACGGTCCCGCGCAGTCTCCACCCGATCGTTCCTCCCCCACGGCCAGACGCGAAGCATCGCCGGCCAAAGCGGGTCACCGTCACCGCGATCGGGAACAGCCCTCCGACCGCCGTCGTCAGGTGCTGGTTCGCGCCGAGGAGATTGAGCCCCGACGAGAGCCTAGAGGATCGACGGCGCCGGCGCCACCGGCACCACCCGGCCAGGGCCGCCGAATGGATCGACGCCGCGGAAGAAACAGGCAAGCAAGACGGCGGGGATTAACCTTTACCAAAGGTTTCAATCAATCCACTTATGCAATCCGCCTATGCTGTCCTCAATTCTACTCTAATTTGAGGATCAGCCGATGGCTGCGCGGTCGATCGCCCCTGATGGCTATGGCGGCCCTTCTGCTCACCGGAGGCGGACGGAGCCGAGCACCGAACTGCCAATCAAGAAGTACATGTATTTCGGCGTCTTCCGCTTTCTGCTCGCACTCTGCGTCGTCGCCCAGCATCTCCAGAACCTGCCGCCGGCAAATCTGAAAGCTGCGCTGGAGCCTCTGGAGATCGGAAGCAACGCTGTCCTCGCCTTCTTCATGTTATCGGGGTACATCATAACCAGCGCCTATTATAGATTTTACTACAATCGGCCCGTGAACTTCATTATAAATCGTCTTCTTCGGGTTTATCCGACCTATATTATCGCATTGTTTCTATTTATTGCCATTACCTACGCGATATATCCATCGATCGATATCGTCATTCCCGACACCGGAACCAGCTACTTCTCCGGAATGACACCGGAGAACATCGTATCGAATATTTTCCTGCTGATCCCATTCTACGACCGACTGCCATTCGTCGCCGTCAGCGTGCCCTTCATTGGAATTGCCTGGGCCGTACGCGTCGAAATGCTTTTCTACATATTCTTTTTTGCGGCCGCCCTGTTCTGCAGTCTCTCGGGGCGATCGTTGCGCAGAATATTGGCAATTCTATTCCCGGTATTCGTCGCACTATTCCTTTATCAGTACGTCACGACGAGGACGACGCAGCTCCAGTTCATTCCGTATTTCGCTTTCGGGATAGCGGCCTTCTTCGCCGAACAGAATCATCTTGCCCGTATGCGGGGCATGCCCGGGAGCCTCGGGCAATTCTTCGGCTCGTTCGGCTCGCCGCTCCTCGCCATGTCGATCTGCCTGGTCCTGATCGTCATGCATCAGCTTGGCAGGCCGAGCCACCACGAGGTCGGATTCGCCAGGGACTTCGGTCTGCAGCTTGCGATCATCCTGTCTTTCATCGGCGCGTTCCTCGTCCTGCTATGGGTATCGATCACCGATCGCATCTCCTCGGCGGCCACAAAGAGAACCGACAAGGCTCTCGGGGACCTGAGCTATCCTCTCTATCTGAATCACATCATCTGGATTCTGGTGCTCGACAGGATCGTCCAGCATTCGCTCGGGGCGACCTTCTTCGCGGTCGCCGTTGCCATTGGCTATTCCGCGATCGTATCCAGGCTGAGCGAGCCCTTCTTCGTCGCCTTGCGCGACAGGATCAGAGGACAATCCCTGGGACTCCGCGATCCCGTGCCGTCCTCCGGGGCAATGACGACAAAAGCGCATTACTCGCCGAGCCCGGGGCCAAGCTAGCGCATTCGCGGCCCAGCCAGGCCGGCACCGGCATCGCGCAGCAGCACCTTAGCCGCCGATGCCAATAGAGCCAAAGCTGCTGTTTGGGGCGCTAGTCCAGATCGGGACGGAAGATGGAAGCAGAAGCGGGCGCCTGGTCTCCGTCGGGGCCCTGAGCAAGAAAGACAGGCGAGGCGCTAGCCCAGCTGGTCCTGCAGCCAGGCCAGCGCCTCCGCCTGCATCGGCGCATCGAACCGGTGCGGCCCGTCGTGGAAGGCGGCGGTATAGGCCTGCTGCGCGCCGGCGCGGTCGTAGTAGCGCCTGATCATCGCGTCCGCATCGCGCATGCCCGTTTCCGGGAACATCTGGTCGCCAAGCGCATAATTGACGAGAAGCGGCTTCGGCGCGGCGCAGGCCGCGATGGCGGGAAAATCGCCGATCTGCCCCCAGCCGGCCGTGAACAGCATCCAGTTATGCGGGACGACATGGCGGGAGAGCATCGGCTCGTAGGTCGACATCATCCCGGCGACGACCCGCGCGGCAAGGCCGTCCGACGTCGCGCCGAGCAGCGCCGAGCGCAGACCGCCGCCGGAAAAGCCGACGCATCCGATGCGATCCGCATCGACGTCGTCGCGGCCGGAAAGATAGTTGAGCGCGACGCGATCCTCGTAGGCGGTCACCGCCGCGAAGCTGGTGCCGAGGAGGCCGCAATATTTGGCGACCTGGTGTTCGTGGAGATAGGCGGCGCCGTTGTAGCGCAGCACCTCCGGCGCGATGGCGCCATGGCCGAGCACCGCCCCAACCGAATCGGCAAGGGCGCGATCGAGCTCCGGCATGGCCTCGAGCGGAAACTTGCGGGCGCCCCAGAGGAAGGTGTCGTGGACGAGCACGGCGAAGCCCGCCCGGGCATAGTCGTTGGCGAAGGCGCGGCCGCCATAATAGGTGTCGCGGAACGGCCGGACCGCCGCGGCCGGACCGCCGGGGCCGTCGGCGATCTTCTCCTTGCCGTGGAACTTGAAATGCCCGTGGTCGTAGAGCGCGACGACGCCGGGGAGCGGTTCCTTCGCGCCGGCCGGCTTCAGCAGGAAAGCGCTGGTCGACGGACCGTAGCCGACCGACCAGGTCACCTCCTCGCCTTCGACGCCATCCTCCTCCCAGCGGGCGATGACGGCCGGATTGCCGGGCTGCTCGTCGCCGACGCTAAAGCGCAACGTCTCGCGGACATCGTCGGTGGTGACGAAGGTCTCGGGGAAGACCGGGCCGATCGCCCGGCAGGCATCCACCAGGTCGGCATAGGGACCGAGATCGGCATAGATCGGCATGGCGCTATCCAGGAAAGGTTCGTACGGGGCCACAAGCATAGCGGCAGGATCCACGCAGGGACAATCGCGGCGTCCTCTGTCGCGGTCGGACGCTGAACCGTCGATCATTTTCGTCCAGGCGGTCGCCCGCATTCGGGCGTATGATCGGCGATGGACGCGCCGGCGCGCTTCCCCACTCAGGGGATGGCAGCGATCCGGTCCGGGGAGCTTATCGCGATGATCCTTCTCGCAATCCTGCTCGCCATCAACGCGGCGATGCATGCCTTTGTCGTGCTGCGCTTCGGCATCCGGCAGAACGAACCCTTCCTGCTTTACGTCTTCGTCGACGCGGCGCTGGCGATCGCCGTGTTCTTCGCCGTGCCCTATGCGCTGTGGGCGACGCTCGTCCTGATCATCATCGGGATCGTCGGGCTGACGGTGACCTTCGGCAGGCCGCAGCGGGACAAGACCGCGGACAAGATCATCTGGGCGCTCGATGCGGCGACGATCGTCTGGACGGTGTACCTGCTGGTCTCGGGATAGCGGGTCGCCGGCGCATTGCGCGGGCCGTGAGCGCCAACTAGGCTGGCGAAGCGGCAGCGGGTTGGGTCTCGTCCGCGAATCCTCGATCGGAGCGTCGGGCACGGGATGCGGCTGCTTGCCGGACTGCTGACGAAATTCATTCGCAACGGGCGCCTCCGTCTCCTCGACGCGGAAGGCGGGCTGCACGAATTCGGGTCGGGCGAGAACGGCCCGACGGTGACCGTGCGGCTGCACGACCGGGCGCTCGAACGGAAGCTCGCGATCAACCCGGAGCTGATCGCCGCCGAGGCCTACATGGACGGGACGCTGACCTTCGAGGACGGCGCGACAGTCCACCAGTTCCTCGAACTCTTCTCGGTCAATCGCTCCGGGCTCGCCTCGGCGGGATCGCAGAAGCTGATCCGCCGCGTCTGGCGCGGCGTGAAACGGTGGCAGCAGGCGAACCCGCTCGGCGTCGCGAGCCGCAACGTCCGCCACCACTACGACCTGTCCACCGAGCTCTTCCGGCTCTTCCTCGACGAGGGGCTCAACTATTCCTGCGCCTATTACCGCGATCCCGGGACCGACACGCTGGAGGAGGCGCAACGGGCGAAGCTCGTCCATATCGCCGCCAAGCTCCGGCTCGAGCCGGGGATGAGCGTCGTCGAGATCGGCTCGGGCTGGGGATCGCTGGCGATCCATCTCGCCAAGGCCTGCGGCGCGAAGGTGACGGCGATCAACGTCTCGACGGAACAGCTCGCGATTTCGCGCAAGCGGGTCGAGGAAGCGGGCGTCGCCGATCGGGTGACCTTCCTCGAACGCGACTATCGCGAGGTCGAGGGGCGCTTCGACCGGGTGGTCTCCGTCGGCATGATGGAGCATGTCGGCGTCGGCCATTTCGACGAATATTTCGTCAAGGTGCGCGAGCTCCTGACCGACGACGGCTTCGCCATGATCCATGCCATCGGCCGGATGACGCCACCGGGCACGACCGGCCCCTTCATCCGCAAATACATCTTTCCCGGCGGCTATGTGCCGGCGCTGTCGGAGGTCTTCGCCTCGCTGGAGCGCGTCGGGCTGTGGGTCGACGACAACGAGATCCTGCGGCTCCACTATTATTACACGATCCGGGAGTGGCGGCGGCGCTTCGCCGCCAACCGCGCGGAGGCGGCGAAGCTCTATGACGAGCGCTTCTGCCGGATGTGGGAATTCTATCTCTCGGCGGTCGAGCTCGGCTTCCTGCACGGCTCGAACATGGTGTTCCAGCTGCTCCTGTCGCGGCAGCGCGATGCGGTGCCGATCGTCCGCGACTTCATCGTCGACGCGGAGCGCGCGATGCGTGGCGGCGAGGCGCCGGCCCGGAAGACGGCCTGACCGCGCGAGGTCGAAGCCGGGATCGCTATTCCGCCGCAGCCATTTCATCCACCTGCGCAACCGCCGGCCGGAACACCAGCCGCGCCGCAACCACGGCAAGGGCGGCGCCGGCGAATTGCGCCGCGATGAAGGCCGGGGCATGGGCCGGCGCTATGCCCGAAAAGGTGCCGGTGAGCGCCCGCGCGATCGTGACGGCCGGGTTGGCGAAGGAGGTCGACGAGGTGAACCAGTAGGCCGCGGTGATATAGAGCCCGACGGCGAAGGGGATCGCACCCGGATTACGGGCAACCAGCGCCAGGATGGTGAGGACCAGGCCGAAGGTCGCGACCACCTCGCCGAGCCATTGCCCGGTGCCGGTCCTGACGATGACGCCAACCTGGATGGCAGGAAGATCGAACATCAGGTGGGCGATCACAACGCCGAGGACCGCGCCCGCCACCTGGGCGACGACATAGGCGATGGCAGGGGCCGGGCCGATCTCGCCGCGCATGGCGAAGGCGAAGGTGACGGCCGGATTGAAATGGGCGCCCGACACCGGCCCGAACACCAGGATCAGGACGATCAGGATGGCGCCCGTCGGCAACGTGTTGCCGAGCAGCGCAAGGGCGATATTCCCGCCGGCGAGCTGCTCGGCCATGATGCCGGAACCGACCACGGTGGCCAGCAGGAAGGCCGTGCCAATGACCTCGGCGGCGAGCCGTTGCGCGGCGGAGAATCCGTTCATGCCTCGCCTGTCGCCCTGGCGGTCGCTCCTTCCTGATGGCCGATCTCGCGAAGCCGGTTGCGCAGCGAGAGCTTGTCGAGCGAGGCGAGCGGCAGGGAGACGAAGGCGGAGATCCGGCTGTTCATCATGCGATAGGCCTCGCTGAAGGCAAAGGCGATCTCGGCTGGCGAACCGGTCACCCTGGCCGGGTCCTCGACGCCCCAATGGGCGCTCATCGGCTGGCCGGGAAAGACCGGGCAGGTCTCCGCCGCGTCGTCGCAGACGGTGAAGACGAAATCCATCTTCGGGGCGTCCGGCGCGAGAAATTCCTCCCACGACTTCGACCGGAAGCCGCTGGTATCGTAATTGAGCCTTGAAAGAAGCCGCAGGGCGTTGGGATTGACCTCGCCCTTCGGTTCGCTGCCGGCGCTGAAGGCACGAAAGCGCCCCATGCCCTCCCGGTTGAGGATGGCTTCCGCGATGATCGAACGCGCGGAATTGCCGGTGCAGAGAAACAGCACGTTCAGGGGTTCAGTTGGATCGGCCATGGGGACTATCTTCTTGGTTTCGGGAGCGGCTCGCCGACCGCAGATCAACGATCAGCGGGGCGCAGAGTTCAGGACGGCCGCCGCAGCAATCCGCCGTCAGGAAGGCGACGAGCGCCCTCACCCTCTCGAGCTCCGCGCGATAACGGATGGTCCGTCCCTCGCGGGTCGATGAGACGAGGCTGGCGCGCTGCAGCACGGCGAGGTGCGTCGACAGGGTGTTGTGGGGCACGCCGAGATGGCGGGCGATCTCGCCGGCCGGCAAGCCGGGCTGCTCGGCCGCGACAAGCCGCCGGAAGATGTTCAGCCGGGTCGGCTGGGCCAGCGCCGCGAGGGCTTCGATTGCCGATTTATCATCCATATGTCGAGACATATCGACATATTATTGCGATTGGATGACAGCCGCGATGACGAAGCCCGCCACAACGAAAAAAACCGGCGGCCATGGCCGCCGGTCCTCTTGATCCGGTTTCTCCCGGCCGAGACTTCCGCGGCCTCTTCGCCCCGGAAGAGGGAACCCCCGCTACTCCACGACGATCGGCCGGGTCGCGAGGACCGCCTTGGAGTCGCCGTTGTAGTAGCGCAGCATGTAGCTGCCCGGCTCCTTCGGGGCTTTCACCTTGAGCGTCTGGGCATCGTAGTCTCCGTTGCTCAGCCGGACGCTGACGAGCCGCTTTCCATCGACCGGGTCTCCCGTCATGACGTCGATCGAGTCACGGGCGGCCCCCGGACCGACCCAGGACACGGTGAAGAACGCACCCGCCTCTGCCGTGCCAGGCGCCTCGATCGTCACCTCGGTCGCCACGACGACGATCGGCGCCGTGGCCAGGACCTTGCGACCGACCCCATCCCAATACCGCAACTGGTAGTCGCCGGACCTGATCGGGGCGATGAGCTTCGCCGTCCTCCCGTCGAAGTCGCCATTGACCAGCCGGATGGAGTGGACGACACGGCCATTGCCGTTGCTGCCGGCCGGATCGAATATCTCCGCGGCGTCGCGGTTCGAGCCCGGACCGACCCAGGAGACCGTGAAGGTCCGCCCCATGTCCACGGATTCCGGCCCGGCGATCGTCACTTCGGTTTCGACGACGGCAATCGGGGCGGTGGCAAGCACAGCGCGGCCGTCGCCGCTCCAGTAACGGAGCTGATAGTCGCCGGGTCTGGTCGGTGCGAGGAGCTTGACGGTCCTCGCCTCATAGTCGCCGTTGACGAGGCGAAGCGAGACGGCCACCTTGCCGTTTCCGTTATTGCCCTCGGGATCGAATATCTCGATGGCATCGCGATTGGCGCCGGGCCCGACCCAGGAGACCTCGAAGCTGCGTCCCATGTCGACCGATTCCGGTCCGGAGACCGAGACCTCGGTGGCGACCACCGTGATCGGCCGGGTCGCCAGCACCACCCGGCTGTCGCCGTTCCAGTAGCGAAGCAGGTAGTCGCCCGGGTCCGTCGGCGCCGTCAGCTTGACCTTCCGGCCTTCGTAGTCGCCATTGGCGACCCGGATCGTGCCAATCACGCGGCCCTCGCCGTTCTTCGCCGCCGGATCGAACAGCTCGACCGAGTCGCGGCGCGCACCGGGCCCAACCCAGGCGATCTCGAAGGTACGGCCGATATCGACCATATCCGGCGCGGACAGCGAAACCTCCGC
>JAGRKY010000549.1 GCA_020442095.1 Bauldia sp. | reverse complement strand
CCGAGGTCGGCGCCATGATCAGCTTCATGTCAGGATACTTGTCGACCAGCGCCAGCGCCTGGTTGTAGCTCTCCTCCGACTGGTCGTTGCCATAGACGATGTCGAGCAGTTCCAGCTTGGCGTATTTCGGGTCCTTCATCGCCTCCTTCATCGCGGCGATCCAGGCATTCTGGTTCGACGCATCCGGCGAGGCCGACAGGATGGCGAACTTGCCGCCATCGGCGCCGAGGATCGACAGGGCCATGTCGGCCATGACCTTGCCGGTCTCGGAGAAGTCCACCTGGGCGACGAAGACATCCTCGCCTTCCGCCGACGGGATCGGCGAATCCCAGGTCACGACCGTGATGCCCTTCTCCTTGGCGGCCTTGGCGGCCGGCACGATCTGGTCGCCGGAGTTGTTGGAGATCATGATCGCGGCGACACCTTGCGTCGTCGCATTGGTGATGATCTCGATCTGGCCGGCGACGCTGTTCTCGGGCGTCGGCCCGAGGAACTGGAGCGGAGTCGGGTTACCGAGCTCCTTGGCGGCTTCTTCCGCACCCTGATGGGCCTGGTCGAAGGGCAGGATGCCGAGGAACTTCGGCAGCAGCACCATGTCCAGTGCCTCGCCGGGCTTGGCCATGGCCGCGTCGGCGGCAAGGGCCCCGTAGTTCACGGAAACGGCCAGCGCCATGGCGGCGGTGGCAAGCAGATACTTCTTCATGTCTCTCTCCCCTTCCAACGATTGCTTATTGTCTGCGCCATGTTCGGAACCAGGACCGAAAGGATCAGCAGGGCTCCGATTACGCTCGTCTGGGTGTTGCCGGTGATGCTGGCGAGACCCATTCCGTTGCGGAGGTTCAGGATGACGAGGATCGACAGGCCGACCCCCACCAGGTTTCCCGAGCCGCCGAAGATACTGACGCCTCCGAGGAGGACGATGGTGATGATATCAAGCTCGAAGCCGGCCGCCATGTCGCCGCGCACCGAGCCGAGCCGGGCCGCGTAGAGGATGCCGGCAAGCGCCGCGATCGTGCCGGAGGCGGCGAACAGCGCCATCTTCACCTGCCGGACCCGGACGCCCGAATAGCGCGCCGCCTGGAGGTTGTTGCCGATCACGTAGACGAGGCGGCCGAACGCCGAGCCGTGAAGGACGATGGCGATCACCACGAAAAGGACCGCGAAGATGACGATCGAAATCGTCAGCGGGCCGACCAGCGGCTGCTGGCCGACGGTGTTGAACCACTCCGGGAAATTGCCGATCGCGTGATCCTCGACGAGGATCCGCGCCACGCCGCGATAGCCGATCAGCCCGGCCAGCGTCACCGCCAGCGACGGCAGCCCGACAAAGGCGACCCAGAAGCCGTTGAAGAGGCCGGCGACGAGGCCGGAAAGCAACCCGGCGAGGATCGCCAGCGGCATCGGGACGCCCATCTCGAACAGCCAGGCGAGCACGCAGGCGGCGAGCCCCATGACCGAGGCCACCGACAGGTCAATCTCGCCGTTGATGATCACCATCGTCATGATCAGCGCGACGATGATCTTCTCGATCGACAGCTGGAACAGGTTCACGATGTTGGCGACGCCGAGGTAGTAGGGCGAATGCTCGATGTTGATCGCAACGATGACGACGAGCAGGACGAGCAGCAGCCCTTCCCAGCTCTTGAGGCGAGCGAGCGCGTTCATCGGGCCGATCCTCCCTTCCCGTCTTCCGCGGGCTTGGCGATGAACTTCAGGTCGGCGCGCGCCCAGAGCGCTCTGAGCCGCTTGAGGATGACGGCGTCGCTCGCCACGGCGAGCAGGATCAGCAAGCCGAGTAGCGCATCGCGCCAGAACTCGCTGATCTG
>JAGRKY010000548.1 GCA_020442095.1 Bauldia sp. | reverse complement strand
GACCGCGGAATTGCGTGACGGGGAGATCGCGGTGACGACATCGACCCGACCGACTGTCCGGATCGTTGCGCTCGGCGGCACGATTGCCGCCGTGCCGCGCGCGCCCGGCCAAGCGGCGACGATGGATCTCGATGCCGATGATCTCGTCCGCGCTCTGCCCGGGCTTTCCGGGATCGCGGATATCTCGGCCGATACATTCCGGCAGACCGGCTCGGCCGATCTCGGCCTCGCCGATATCGCGGCGCTTGCCGCCCATATCGATCGGCTGGCGCGTGACGGCATTGGTGGCGTTGTCGTCACCCAGGGCACCGACACGATGGAGGAGACGGCCTATCTTCTCGATCGTCTGGTCAACGCCGACCTTCCCGTTGTCGTCACCGGAGCCATGCGCGGCACCGGCGTGCCGGGCGCGGATGGGCCGGCGAACCTGATCGCCGGCGTGCGCGTTGCGGCCAGCGCGCAAGCCCGTGACATGGGTGTGCTGGTGGTGATGAATGACGCGATCCACCTCGCCCGTTCGGTCCGCAAGGGCCACGCGACCTCGCCCTCGACGTTCGAATCGCCGCTGCTTGGTCCCGTCGGCTGGGCCGCGGAAGATCGCGTCCGCATCCCGCTCATTCCCCGCCGGCGGCTTCGCCGCTTTACCATCGCCAACCCGGCTTCCCCGCCGCAGGTCGCGCTTCTGACCTTGAGCCTCGGCGATACGCCGCGCCTGATCCAAGCGGTGGGCAGCCGGGACTTCGACGGCGCCGTGATCGCGGCCTATGGTGCCGGTCACACCTCCCAGAGAGTGCTCGACGGGCTTGGCGCGCTGGCCGACCGCATGCCGACCGTCTTCGCTTCCCGCACCGGGGTCGGCGAGACGCATACCCGTTCCTGCGACTTCCCCGGATCGGAACTGCGCCTGCTGGAACGCGGCCTGATTCCGGCCTACGCGCTGGATCCCCTCAAGGCGCGGCTGCTCCTGATCCTGCTTCTCACGGAGGGCGCTAGCCGTGAGACAATCCAGGCGGAGTTCGCGGCGGAGAACGATTGATCTCTTGCGGATAGGTTCGCCGAGCCCGTGAGGGCCGGTCTGCCGAGGATCAAAGGGATCTACGGCAGCCGCGCAGGTGCTTGGATCAGGAAGTGCGGCATCCCGGTCCAAGTCGAATCTCATGCCAGGAATGTCAGACAGGGTCGTGTCCTGGATTGTGGTGTAGCTGACGGCGTGGCCGTCGTTGGTCGCCGGCGATAGCCGGGCAGTCAGCTGGCTGACGAGGGGACCATCGTTCACGGGAACGATGGTTTCCAGCATCATGTAGCGGGAGCACCGGCCGTCCCACTCTCTTCGGTGTTGCAGCAGCAGGCGAATCCGGAGCGACGCGGGCGCTTTCAATATTCAGAGACGAGTTTGATCGCTGTCTTGCTCTTCTCGGGTGTCCGACGGCTTCCGGCCTCGATAGGTCTTTTCTCGACGGGTGCGATGGCGGCCGATCAGAACCATAATTTCGCCTTAGTAGAATCGTGAGCCGGGAAAGAACCTGTAAAGAGGCGTGTCTCCATCGTCTGGGCACTAGCTGTGGAATCCGAATAGGTT
>JAGRKY010000547.1 GCA_020442095.1 Bauldia sp. | reverse complement strand
CATCCGGACGTGTCGGGCCGGCCCCAGGTGCTCTTGATGCTGGAACGCCTGATCGAGCATATGGGCGGCAAGCCGGGGGTCTCCTTCGATACCTGCCACAACATCCAGCGGGATTTCCGCGCCCGCCATCCGTTCGAGACCGACAGCAAATATCCCTTCGACCGCGGAATTGCGTGACGGGGAGGGGCGCGGTGACGGCATCGACCCGACCGACTGTCCGGATCGTTGCGCTCGGCGGCACGATTGCCGCCGTGCCGCGCGCGCCCGGCCAGGCGGCGACGATGGATCTCGATGCAGATGATCTCGTCCGCGCTCTGCCCGGGCTTTCCGGGATCGCGGATATCTCGGCCGAGACCTTCCGGCAGACCGGCTCGGCCGATCTCGGCTTCGCCGATATCGTGGCGCTTGCCGCCCATATCGACGGGCTGGCGCGTGGCGGCATTGGCGGCGTGGTCGTCACCCAGGGCACCGACACGATGGAGGAGACGGCCTATCTTCTCGATCGTCTGGTCGATGCCGACCTTCCCGTTGTCGTCACCGGCGCCATGCGCGGCACCGGCGTGCCGGGCGCGGACGGTCCGGCGAACCTGATCGCCGGCGTGCGCGTTGCAGCCAGCGCGCAAGCCCGTGACATGGGCGTGCTGGTGGTGATGAATGACGCGATCCACCTCGCCCGTTCGGTCCGCAAGGGCCACGCGACCTCGCCCTCGACGTTCGAATCGCCGCTGCTTGGTCCCGTCGGCTGGGTCGCGGAAGATCGCGTCCGTATCCCGCTCATTCCCCGCAGGCGGCTTCGCCGCTTCACCATCGCCAACCCGGCTTCCCCGCCGCAGGTCGCGCTTCTGACCTTGAGCCTCGGCGACACCCCGCGCCTGATCGAGGCGGTGGGCAGCCGGGACTTCGACGGCGCCGTGATCGCGGCCTATGGTGCCGGTCACACCTCCCAGAGAGTGCTCGACGGGCTGGCCGCGCTGGCCGACCGCATGCCGACCGTCTTCGCTTCCCGCACGGGGGTCGGCGAGACGCACACCCGTTCCTGCGACTTCCCCGGATCGGAACTGCGCCTGCTGGAACGCGGCCTGATTCCGGCCTACGCGCTGGATCCCCTCAAGGCGCGGCTGCTCCTGACCCTGCTTCTCGCCGAGGGCGCCAGCCGCGACGCAATTCGCGCCGAATTCGCGGCGGAGAATGATTGACTCCGATGGTGCGCCCGATCGGCATCTCCCCCGGTTGGTTCATCCGCCATGCTCTTCGCGCCAGCTGATCAACCGGGCGATGCCCGATTTCATGTCGGTCTGTGGCCGCCAGCCGATGACTTTGCCGGCTTCGTCATGGTCGATCCGGAAGGCGTCGCCGGCCGATAGCAGGACCTTTCCCGCTTCGGGCGGGACGAATTCCGGTTCAAGGTCGCTGCCGGCGACCTCCGCTACCAGGCGGACGAGCTGGCGAGTCGTGATGATCTCCGGCCCCGAGACGTTGACAGCGACATCCGTGGCGTCGGCCTCGAACGCGAGCACGTTGGCCCGTGCCAGGTCGCCCACGTAGACGAAATGCTTCGTCTCGTCGCCGGTGCCGACGAGCCTGGGGCGTTCGCCGCGCCTGATCGCGTCATAGCTTTCCATGATCAGGCGGGCGTTTGCGGCGCGATAATGCTGCCTCTCGCCGTAGACCGTCGAGTAGCGAAGGATGACATAGTCGAGTTCGTGGCGTCGGAACGCATCCCGGCAGAGCTGTTCGCCGATGATCTTGGACGCGCCGTAGAGGATACCCGCCGGCTGTGCGCCGGCGGAATAAAACGGCGTGCGCTCGTCGAGATTGCCTTTGACCTCCGGGCCATAGCCATACACCGCGTTCGAAGAGGCGAAGACGAGCTTGCGGATCCGGTTGGCGCGACAGGCTTCGATGACGTTCTGCGCACCGCGAATGTTGACGTCGAGCCCGGTCCACGGGTCGCGGTCCATCGAGATCGTCATCATCGCCGCGAGGTGAAGTACGCCATCGATGCCCTCGGTGGCTGCCAGCAGGCTCGGCAGTCTCAGGATATCGCCCTGAACGATCCTGACCCGCGGATCGTTCTTCAGGTGATCGAGCAACGATGCCGAGCCGAGTGCGAAATTGTCGAAGATGACGACTTCGCCTGGATCGTGGGCGAGAAGGGCCTCCGTCGTTGCCGTGCCGACGAGGCTGGCACCGCCGACGATCAGGAATCGATTCCCCTTAACGGGAAGGGATGGCTTGTTTTTCATCGTGACACCGAAAGGGGTTGATCGTGGAGGCCGAAATAGAGGCTCTTGACCTGCGAATAGAGACGCAGGCCGCCGACGCCTTTCTCGCGGCCGATGCCGCTTTGCTTGAAGCCGCCGAAGGGCGAACTGATGCTCGACTGCTTGTAGGTGTTGATCCATACCGAGCCGGCTTCGAGCTCTCGCCCGACTCGCCAGGCTCGCTTGAAGTCGTCCGTCCATATGCCGCAAGCCAGTCCGAACGGCGTGTCGTTGGCCTTGGCGACAAGGTCCTCTTCGTCCCTGAAGGGAAGGGCGACAAGCACCGGTCCGAAGATTTCTTCCTGGCAGAGGGGGGCACGGGGATCGATTTCGTCGATGACGGTCGGCAGGTAATAGGCGCCCTTGG
>JAGRKY010000050.1 GCA_020442095.1 Bauldia sp. | reverse complement strand
GCATGTCGACGCGAAGATCCTGCTGGGGCTTGGCGCATTTGGCCAGGACACCCTTGCGGCCGCTCCATTTCAGGCGGCCGGCCTGCTTTAGGGTCGCGACCCTCTCGATCATGCCGTCGGTCCCTTCCGCGGCTTCCATGGCAACGACCCGGCCGTTGACCGCCACCGCCGCCTGCCCGGCGTCGATGACACCGATCGCCCGCGCGGCGCGCATGGCGCGGCCGATGTCTCGGTCTGCCACCTTGTCGGGGGTGTGGCGGCCGAGCGGTCCTTCGGTCGCGACCAGCTCCGGTGCGACCTCGTGGGCGCCGATCACCGTGAAGCCGAGCTCGCCCATGATGGTGACCACGCCGCTCAGCAGGTCGGCGTCGCCATTCTTGAGCAGCATCAGAACTTTCGGGATGACGCGGATGGCGCCGAGATCGAGCTTGAACTTGCTGAAATCCGGGCGGATCCGGATGTTGCCGATCATCACCAGCTCTTTGACGCCATGGGCGACAAAGACGGACTGCATACGGCCGATCTGGCCCCATTTGAGCACTTCATGCGGATAAGCGGCGATGCCTTCGTCGGCCTCGCCGTCGATCGCGACGATGAAGGGCTTGCGGCCGGAGCGAAGCGCCGCCTCCGCGACGCGAATCGGCACCGAGCCTCCGCCCGCCACGATTCCGATCGGTTCGCCCTCGGTCGCGACCATGTCCTGTCCGTCCCGGCGTCTCTTGCAGGTCAGTCCCGCGGCATGCAAAGCGGCCGGTCGCCGCCGGCGCGGATGAAGTCGACAATCATTAGCACAGCCGGAACGTCGGCGTATTTCTCCGCGACCCTGGCGACACGGTCCTCGCGGGTTCCGCCGCCTTCGAACACGGCCTTGTAGGCGGCCCGAAGGGCATGGATCGTCGGCCTGTCGAAGCCGCGGCGCTTGAGGCCGACGATGTTGAGGCCGCCGAGCTCGGCCCGGTCGCCGATTGCCGAGACGAACGGCAGGACGTCGGCATTGACGCCGGAAAGCCCGCCGATGAAGGCATGGGCGCCGATCCGGCAATGCTGCTGGACCGCGACGAGGCCGCTGAGGATGGCGTGTTCGCCGACCTGGACGTGCCCGCCCAGCGTCGCGCTGTTCACCAGCACGACGCGATCGGCGACGACGCAATCATGGGCGACATGGGAGGAGATCATCAGGAAGCAGTTGTTGCCGATGCGGGTCTCGCCCCGTCCCCGCGCCGTCCCGCGATGGATCGTGACCTGTTCGCGGATGATGCAGTCCGAGCCGATGATCACCTTGGTCGGTTCGCCCTGGTAGCTCGTGTCCTGCGGCGGTCCGCCGATGGCCGAATGAGGGAAGACGACCGTCCGGGCGCCCACCGTCGTGTGGCCTTCGATCAGCGCATGGGACTGCACCTTGACCCCGTCTTCCAGGACGACGTCCGGGCCGATGATCGAGAAGGGTCCGATGCTGACTTTCGCGCCGAGGCGCGCACCATCGGCAACGATCGCCGTGGGGTGGATATCTGCCATCTCGGGAGGCTACTCGTCCGCTATCAGGGCGCTGATCGTCGCCTGTGCCACCTTGTTGCCGCCGACCATTGCTTCGGCGTTGAACTTCCAGATGTTGCTGCGGTTCCTGATCTTCTTGACATGGTATTCGACCGTGTCGCCGGGCAGGACCGGCCGGCGGAACTTCGCCTGGTCGATGGTCATGAAGTAGACGACCTTCGGGCTGTCCTGGCCGCGCGCCAGGATGCAGATCGCACCGGCCGTCTGGGCCATGCCCTCGATTAGCAGAACACCGGGCATGATCGGCTGGCCCGGAAAATGGCCGGCGAAATACGGCTCATTGATGGTGACGTTCTTGATGCCGACGGCCGAGTTGTCGCCGTCGATATCAACGATGCGATCCACCATCAGGAAAGGATAGCGGTGGGGCAGAAGCTTGTAGATCGTCTGAATATCGATATCGACCAATTGGGTCGTGTCATTCGCCATCCGGCCCCTCCTTGCGGCTTCCCGGACCGCGTGTGCCCACATCACCCCTGACGATGCGCTGAAGGGTCCGCATCTGCCGGTAGAACCGATCGATCGGCATCGCCGGATATCCGCCCCAGGTCTCGCCGTCCGGGATATTGGAATGGACGGCGGCGGCGGCGGCAATCTTGACGTTGTTGCCGATTGAGACGTGGTCGCGCACCCCGGTCCCACCCCCAATCATCACGAAATCCCCCATCACGACGCTGCCCGAAATACCCGCATTCCCGGCGATAAGGCAATGGCGTCCGATGACGACGTTGTGGCCGATTTGGACCAGATTGTCGATCTTGGTCCCTTCCCCGATGACGGTATCGCGGCCGCTGCCGCGGTCGATCGTCGTGTTCGCCCCGATCTCGACGTCGTCCTGGATGATGACGCGACCAACCTGGGGGATCTTGAGGTGTCCCGAGGCGCCGGGCACGTAGCCAAATCCGTCCTGGCCGACCCGGACACCGGGATGGAGCACGACCCGGTTGCCGATGAACGCATGGAGAACGCTGGCTCCCGGCCCGATCGAGCTCTCCCGGCCGATCCTGACGCCAGCGCCGATGATCGCACCGGCGGAAATGAGCGTGTTCGCGCCGATCTCGGCGCCGGGCCCGACGACGGCCCCCGCCTCTATCGTCACGTCCTTTTCTAGCGTGACACCTTCGGCGACATGCGCGGCAGGCGAAATGCCGGCAGCACCGCAAACCGGCATCGGGCGCAGCGATTCAGGATAGAAATACCCGGTAAGGATCGCGAAGGACCGTTCGGGCGACGCGGAGACCAGGACCACTGTCGCCGGCGGTGCCATCAGCACATCGCGCTCGGTTACGAAGCATGCGCCGGCGCGTGTCGCAGCAAGGGCGTCCGACAGGCTGCGATTGCCCATATAGGTGACATCCCCGGGGCCCGCGCGGTCGAGGACCGCCACGCCGCTCACCATGCGCTCGGCCTGGGCCGGATCGGCAATCACCGCCCCGGTCATCACCGCGACACGCTCGAGGGGAACTGGAGGGGCTATCCGGAAAAACGCGGGGTCGGTCATCGTCCGAGCCCCGGAAAAGCCAAGGGCCGCCGACGATGCGGCGACCCTTCAGCCAAACTTGTTTCGATCAAAATGTCCTGCCGGCGCTGAACCGGAACCACTGTTCCTTGTCGGTCTTGGCCTTGGACAGGACATAAGCCATGTCTGCCCGCAGCGTACCGATCGGCGAAGCCCACATCACCGAGCCACCGACGGAGGACCGGATCTGATTGGCATTGTTGACCGGCCCGGCACCCTTCGGCACGTCGACATCGAACTCGTTGCCGGCGTCGGCGAAGAATGCGCCACGGAAGCCGAAGTCAGGCGAAATGCCCGGGAACGGGAACTGCACTTCCGCCGTCGCGACCCAGTAGTTCTTGCCGCCGACGTGGGTGCCGGTCGCAATGTCGACCGGACCGTAGCCGTAGCTCTCGAAACCGCGGACCGTCTCACCACCCTTGAAGAAGTTGTCGTAGACCGGAACGTCGTCATTCAGGCCGGTGATATTACCGCCGGCGACGCGGACGACACCCACGACATCCTTGTCGGGCATGATCTGCTGGTAGTAGCGCGCTTCCGCGATCGACCGCATGTAGCTGACGTCGCCGCCGAGACCGGCGAAATCCTGCGCTCCGTTCAACCACATACCCTCACGCGGGTCGAGGTTGTTGTCGAGCGTCGAATAGGTCAGCTCGTAGCCCGCCGAGGACGTCAGGTAGACGCCGTTCGGGAAATAGGCCGCGGTCTGCTTCTTGGTCTGCGAGATCGTCTTCTGGTTGATCTTGTAGTTCAGGTCGAGGACGAGATTGTCGGTGATCGGTAGCCCGAGCCGCAATCCGCCACCGATGATCTCGTTCATGTACGGACGGTACGAAGACCTGTTCTGGATCGTCTTGTAGGCGTCCACACCGGCCGAGACATTGTAGCCGAGGAAATACGGGTCGGTGAACGAGATGCTGTACTGCTGCTGATCCGCACCAAAGCCGACCGATACTCGCAATCGCTGGCCACGACCGAGGAAGTTTCGTTCGTCGAGCGAGATTTCCGCGACCAAGCCGTCCGTAGAGATACCGGCACCGACCGAGAACTCGCCTGTCGATTCCTCCTCGACGCGCACGACGAGGATCACCTTGTCCGGCGCCGAGCCCGGCTCCGTCTGGATATCGACGGTCTTGAAGTAGCCGAGATTCCGGAGGTTCCGCTCTGCGCGATCGACCAGGACGCGGTTGTAGGGGTCGCCTTCGGACAGGTCGAACTCACGACGGATGACATAGTCGCGGGTCTTCGTGTTGCCGTATATCTCGATCCGCTCGACGTAAATCCGCGGGCCTTCGTCGATCAGGTAGGTGATCGAGATCGTGTGGTTCTCGTAGTCCCGATCGCCGCGCGGCCGAACCTGCACGAAGGAGTATCCCGCACGGGAAAGCTCGATCGTCATGTCCTCGACGGTCTGCTCGACTTCGCGCGAGTCGAATATCCGGCCCGGCCTCGTCTTGACCAGGCGCATCAGCCTGCGGGTATCGATGCCCGGGATGGTCGAGTCGATATCGATCGTCGAGAAATGGTAGCGGGCGCCCTCGTCCAAGGTGAAGACCACCGAATAGCGGCTCGACGCCTCGTCATAGTCCCAGTCGACCGAAATGACCCGGAAATCCGCATATCCGTGGCTCATGTAGAACCGCCGGAGCGCTTCCTGGTCGGCCGCGAGCTTGGCTTCGTTGAAGACGTCCTTGCGGTTCAGCAGCGTCAGGAGGCTGCGCTTGCGGGACGTGATGACGCTGCGGAGCCGCGATTCGGAGAAAGCGTTGTTGCCGACGAAAGTGATCCGGCCAATCGCGGTGCGGTCGCCCTCGTCGATGATGTAGACGACATCGACCCGGTTGTCCGGAAGGTCGGTCACCTCGTAGGTGACGGTCGCTGCGCTACGGCCCTGGGTCGCGTAGTAATCCGTAATCCGCTGGACGTCGCCCTGTATCTTGGCCTCGGTCGCCACACCACGGGGCTTGGTCTGCAACAGGGCGAACAATTCGTCGTTCTTGACCTTCTTGTTGCCCTTGATGATCACCGATTTGACGACGCGGTTCTCCGAGACAACGACAAGGAGCGCATTGCCGCTGATGGTGATGTTCACGTCGGAAAACAGGCCGGTGCCGTAAAGCGCCTTAACCGACTCGTCGATATCGGCGTTGGTAAACGACTTGCCGGGAACGATCAGGACATAGCTGCGGACGGTCTCGTCTTCGACGCGCGTATTGCCCTGAACGACAATGCGCGACACCACGGCCGCCTCTGCTGTTGTCGGCCCGAACCCCGATGCGCCGATCCCACCGAGGGCAATCAGCGAGAGCATAAGGACGAGGGCTACTCTCCGAACGGAAAACATTAATGAATTCATTTGGATAGAAATACCCCGTGCTCCTCGCCCCAAGACACGGCAATCCCCCGCGAGATTCGCCCTGCCCGGCCGTCCGATGGCGAGACTTACAGCCTTTTCAAACCCACGCAACCCTGCCCCCACACCCGGTCGCCGAATCTGCCCCAGCGTTGCCCCGATGACACGCATCGAAGCCCTTTTTTACAAGGAACTCAAATGAATAATATCGTTCCAGGTTGCGAAAATCATTAACATCAGCACGGCTGCGAAACCAATCCTGAAACCAACGTCCTGGGCCTTTTCGCTGAGCGGCCGGCCGCGGATCGCCTCGACCGCGAAATAAAGCAGGTGGCCGCCGTCGAGCATCGGTACCGGGAAAAGGTTGATCAGCCCGATCGAGATCGAAAGAATTGCGGCGAGGTTTATCAGCGCGATGAAGCCGATCGTCGCCACCTGGGCGGAGACTTCGGCGACTCTCAGCGGTCCGCCGAGCTGATCGGCCGATTCCCGGCCGACGACCACCGCGAAGAGGTAGGACAGCGTCCGCTCGGTCACGAACCACGTCTCGGACACCGCCATGCCGACCGCCTGGATCGGCGAATAGGTCTCGACCTTGATGTCCGCACCGGTGGTGTTTCGCTGGATTCCAAGGATTCCGACGCGGTGCTTGTTGCCGAAGCGGTCGGTGATCTCCTGCCGCTCCGGAGTCGCCGTCAGGGTCACCCTCTCCTCGCCGCGCTGGACGACGAATGTCAGTTCGACATCGGAACTGATGCTGACGATCCGCTGCAGCTGCGAGAAATCGGTGATCGGCTCGCCGTCGATCTCGACGATGATGTCGCCGTCCTTGAAGCCGGCGCGTTCGGCGGGGCTACCGACGACGACATCGTCGACCCGGGGGGTGGTCACCTGCCGGCCGTAAATCGTGAAAATCGCAGTGAAAATCGCAATTGCCAGGATGAAATTGGCGATCGGTCCGGCGGCGACGATCAGGGCCCGCGCGCCAACGCTCTTGGTGGCGAAAGCCCGGCGCCTTTCGTCCTCGTCCATTGCCGCCACGGCCTTGGCGTCGGTCTGGCTCGCCTCGTTCTCGTCGCCGACGAAACGCACAAAGCCGCCGAGCGGAATCAGCGACAGCCGCCACCGCGTGCCCTTGCGATCGTTGAAGCCGATGAGTTCCGGTCCGAAGCCGACCGAAAACACCTGTACGCCGACCCCGCAGCGCCGCGCGGCAATGAAGTGACCGAGTTCGTGGAAGAACACCACGATGGTCAGGACAAACAGGAACGGAAGGACGTAACCGATTGCAGTCGAACCGAAATTTTCGAGAAAGCCGAGGGCTTCCATGCGCAGCTTCTTCCCTTAGCGAGATGACTTTTGCTGGAACCGGGCGATCAGCCCGGTCGCGATACGTCGCCCTTCCTTGTCGAGCGCGAGTGCGTCCTTGATGGTCTCAGGCGTCCGGTCGAGGCCGGCCGAAGCGACCTCCGCGATGGTATCCTCGACCAATCGGGCTATTTCGAGGAAGCCGAGATTGCCCGCCAGATAGGCGGCGACGGCGACCTCGTTGGCGGCGTTCAGCGTGTTTGTCGCCCATCCGCCCGCGTCGAGCGCCTCGCGCGCGACCCGCAACGCGGGAAAGCGGTCGAGATCCGGCTTCTCGAAGGTCAGCCGGCCGACCTTGGCGAGGTCGAGCCCAAGCCCTGCATCCGCGCCGCGCTCCGGCCAGGACAGGCAATGGGCGATCGGCATCCGCATGTCAGGCGCGCTCATCGCCGAGATGATCGTCCCGTCCTTGAAGGCGACCATGCCGTGGACGATCGACTGCGGGTGGACGAGCACGTCGAGCCGGTCGTTGCCGACGCCGAAGAGGTGGTGGGCTTCGATCAGCTCGAGGCCCTTGTTCATCAGCGTCGCCGAATCGACGCTGATCTTGGGGCCCATCGACCAGTTGGGGTGCTTGATGGCTTCCTCGGGCGACGCCGCGGCCATCGCCTGCTTCGTCCAGTCGCGGAACGGGCCGCCGGAAGCGGTCAGGATGATCCTGTCGACATCCTCGATCGCGTTGCTGCCGAGTGCCTGGAAGACCGCGTTATGCTCGGAATCGACCGGGAGGATGCGCGAGCCGGCCTCTTCCGCCGCCTTCATGAAGAGTTCGCCGGCGCAAACCAGGCATTCCTTGTTCGCCAGGGCGATGTTCGAGCCGGCCTGGATGGCGGCAAGGGTCGGCGAAAGTCCGGCCGCCCCGACGATTCCGGCGACAACCACGTCGACCGGCCGCGATGCGGCCTCCTGGATCCCCTTCTCGCCCGACGCCGCCTCGATTCCCGTGCCGGCCAGCGCTTCCTCGAGGGTCTTCTGGCCGTTGCGGTCGGCAATGACCGCGACCTTGGCGCCGACCTGCTTCGCCACCCGGGCAAGGTTCTCGGCATTTCCGAAGGCGGTGACGGCCTCGACCTCGAATTCCCCCGGCCTGTCGGCGATGACGGCGAGCGTATTGGTGCCGATCGAACCGGTCGCACCGAAGATCGAAATGCGTTTCACCCGCTCCGGCGACGCCGCTGCGGAAACCCCTTCCGGAGCCGAGGAAACGGGGATGTTCACCACCTGATCAGGCCTCTTGCTGCGTCGGTACCACCACTATGGATCATCCCGGTCAAGACTGCGACAACCCCTGCGAAAATCAGGGCGTCGACCCGATCCATCAACCCGCCATGGCCGGGAATGATCGAGCCGGAATCCTTCACGCCGAAGTGGCGCTTGACGAAGGATTCGAAGAGATCGCCGAATTGCCCCGCGATCGACAGGACGAGGGCGACGACGACGAGGGCGAGTCCGACCGGCACTCCGACGCCCCAGGCGACGGCAAGGCCCGCGACGACCGCAGTGCAGAGGCCGCCGATCGCCCCGGACCACGTCTTCTTCGGTGAAACCGCCGGCCAGAGCTTGGGCCCGCCAATCGCCCTGCCGGCGAAATAGGCGCCGATATCGGTGCCCCAGACCACGGCGAAGAGGAAGCCGATCGCGGCGAGGCCGTCGGCCGAATCCCGCAGGGCAAGCAGCGAAAGCCCGAAGGCCGAGGCGTAGACCACGCCCGCCGGCCGCCATGGCCGGGGGCCTGCCACAACCGCGATCACGGCTAGAAGGCAGCCGACGATAGCCGCCACTTCGATATGGCCGATTCCGGCGACAAACACTGTCACGGCGACGCAGCCGGTGAAGGCGATCGCGGCAGGCTGGGAGCCTTCGGTGATCCCGGTCCATTCGAGGTGGACGATGGCCGCCGCAAGGGTCACCAGCACCGCCATCGCGATGCCGCCCCACCATGCGGCCAGCACGGCGACCGTACCCAGGACGATGGCCGAAGCGATCCGCGGCGCGAGGTCGGGACCGGCGATCATCGGCGCTGCCGAGACCGCTCCGCCAGCGGCCCCATTCACTTGAGCCTTCCGCCGAAACGGCGCGAACGCTGCGAAAACTGTTCGATGGCCGACTTGAGCGCCGCCTCGTCGAAATCCGGCCAATGGAGCGGCAGGAAGACGAATTCCGCGTAGGCCGCCTGCCAGAGCAGGAAGTTGCTGAGCCGCATCTCGCCGCTGGTCCGGATCAGCAGATCAGGATCGGGCATCTTCGCGGTGTCGAGATGGGCGGCGAACATCGCCTCGTCGATCTCGTCGGGATCGACGCCCCCCTCGGCAACCTTGGCGGCGATCCGCCGCGCGGCGCGCGTTATCTCGTCCCGGCCGCCATAGTTGAACGCGACGACCATGCAGAGGCCGGTATTGGCGGCGGTCTTCGCCTCGGCCTCGTCGATCAGTCCGGCAATGTCCTTGGGCAGGCCGTCGCGCGAGCCGATGACCTGGATGCGGACGCCCTGGCGGTGCAGTCGGGCGAGATCCCGCCGGATGAACATGCGCAACAGGCCGAAGAGGAATTCGACCTCGGCCGGCGGACGCGACCAGTTCTCCGACGAAAAGCTGAAAAGCGTGAGGTACTTGACGCCAAGGTCCGAGGCCGCCGTCACCGTGCGGCGGACCGCCTCGACACCACGGCGATGGCCTTCGCTGCGCGGCAGGCCGCGAGCTTCCGCCCATCGGCCGTTGCCGTCCATGATGATTGCCACATGGACAGGCGGACCGCCTCCACCGGCATTCGCATCCGTAACCACGGTACGCTCTCTGGCCTGCGGTCTCATGGCGGCACCCAGCGGATCGCCCTCAGACCTGAGTGATTTCGGATTCCTTCTGGGCGAGCATCTCGTCGATCTCGGTGATCGAGCCGTCGGTCAGCTTCTGGATCTGGTCGGCGAGCCCGTGGCTCTCGTCCTCGCCCATGCCGCCCTCTTTTTCTTCCTTCTTCAGCGTATCGAGCCCGTCGCGCCGGACGTGGCGGACGGCCACTTTGGCCTGCTCGGCATATTTATGCGCGACCTTGACCAGTTCCTGGCGGCGTTCGGCATTGAGCTCCGGAATCGGGATCCGCAAGAGCTGTCCCTCGCTGATCGGGTTGAGGCCGAGGCTCGATTCCCGGATCGCGCGGTCGACCGCCTGCGCGTTCGCCCTATCCCACACCTGCACCGACAGCATGCGCGGTTCGGGCACGGTGATCGTCGCCACCTGGTTGAGCGGCATCGACGACCCGTAGACTTCGACCTGAATGGGCTCGAGCAGGTTGGCCGAGGCCCGTCCGGTCCGCAGCCCGGCAAGCTCGGTCTTGAGGACGGAGATGGCGCCTTTCATGCGGCGTTCGAGATCATTCAAATCCATGTCGATTTCCTATCGGCTGGCGATCTGTACCGACCCCTTGTGCCGGTCGGCGGCCTCAACGGTCGGTAACGATCGTCGACTGCCCCTCGCCCTTCAGAATAGCAACGATTGCGCCCGGCTGAAGGATTGAAAACACGATTACCGGAATACCGTTGTCGCGGGCAAGCGAGACGGCCGCGACATCCATCACTTCGAGCCCCTTGGCGAGCACTTCGGCATGGGTCAGCCGGCTGTAGCGCTCCGCATTCGGGTCGAGCTTCGGGTCGGCCGAATAGATACCGTCGACCTGGGTCCCCTTGAACAGGGCGTCGCAGCGCATTTCCGCTGCGCGCAGCGCCGCGCCCGTATCGGTCGTGAAGAAAGGATTGCCCGTTCCACCCGCGAAAAGCAGGACCTCGCCGGCCTCGAAAGCCCGGTCGGCATCGCGCTGGGTGAAGGTTTCGCAGACAGTGGGGACCGGCATCGCCGAGAAGATGCGGGCCGCGACGCCCTGGCGTTCGAGCGCCTCGCGGAACGCGATGGCGTTCATCACCGTCCCGAGCATGCCCATCTGGTCGCCGGCGACGCGATTGCCGCCATTGCCGGCAAAGGTAGCGCCACGAAGGAAGTTGCCGCCACCCGCGACGACCCCGACCTTCGTGCCGAAGCGATGGGCCTCGGCGATCTCGCCGGCGAGGCGATCGACCA
>JAGRKY010000546.1 GCA_020442095.1 Bauldia sp. | reverse complement strand
TCGCGGGTGTTGACGACGATCTTGCCGGAACCCGGCTTGACCCAGACGCGGGCCACGGCAGCCTTGCGCTTGCCGGTGGCATAGGCGCGACCATAGCCGTCGAGCTTCTGGACATGGACCGGCGCGGCCGGCTCCTCCGCCGGGGCGAGGTCCTGGAGGGACTGCAGATCAGCTGCCATGGTCAGGCGGTCCTTACGTTCTTGGCGCTCAATGCGCCGATGTCGATCTTCTCCGGCTGCTGGGCCTCGTGCGGATGCTCGGGGCCGGCATAGACGCGGAGATTCTTGAGCTGGCGGCGGGCGAGGGGGCCCTCGGGCATCATCCGCTGGACCGCCTTCTCGACGACCCGCTCGGGGAACTTGCCCTCGAGGATCTGACGCGCGGTGCGCTCCTTGATGCCGCCGGGATGCCCGGTGTGCCAGTGGTAGAGCTTGTCCTCATGCTTGCGCCCGGTGAGAGCCACCCGGCCGGCATTGATGATGACGACGTTGTCGCCGCAATCGACGTGAGGCGTGTAATGCGGGAGATGCTTGCCCCGAAGCCGACGGGCGACGAGCGCGGCGAGACGGCCGACTACGGCGTTCTCGGCGTCGATCAGCACCCATTTCTTCTCGACTTCCGCGGGTTTGGCGGAATAGGTCTTCATGGATCGTGTCCGTGCAAAGAGGGTCTCGCGCCACGAGCGCGATTTCGGTGGTGCTTCTAGTCGCCGGGAGCGCCGCCGTCAATACCTTTGGGCGGCGAAAAATGCAGTTATTTCAGCCCGATACGATAGCGGTATGATAATACCGTAGAAAGCCTGCCCGCCACGCCTATCAATGCGCGCAATCCCTGCCTTTCCGGGGACGACCCACATGCCAATCGCCCCGGGACCATGGATTCCGCGCCCGAACCGCTGACCTATTCCGACGAGCTGATCACCTCCATCCTGCGGTCGGTGAAGACGATCGCGATGGTCGGTGCGTCGCCGAACCCGGCGCGTCCGGCCTATCTGGTGCTGAAATACCTGCTGTCGCAGGGATTCCACGTCATCCCGGTCAATCCGGGCCATGCCGGCAAGACGCTGCTCGGCCAGACGATCTACGGCAAGCTCGCGGACATCCCGGAGCCGATCGACATGGTCGAGGTTTTCCGGCGCTCAGAAGCGGCCGGCGCCGTCGTCGACGAGGCGCTGAAGCTCGACCCCCTGCCCAAGGTGATATGGATGCAGCTCAGCGTGCGCGACGACGCCGCGGCGGCCCGGGCCGAGGCGGCGGGGCTCACGGTCATCATGGATCGCTGCCCGAAGATCGAATACGGCCGGCTGTGCGGGGAGATCAGCTGGTTCGGGGTCAATTCTCGGCGGATCAGCTCGCGCACCCGGCAGGCACCGGTCCAGTTCCAGCGGATGAGCATCAAGGCGAAGGATTGATTTCGCGTTCGGGCCGGGCCTGAGAACGAAATTCCGCCTCTCCCGGCGTCGGCGACGATCCAGGGGTTTGGCTTTGCCAACGTTCCTCTGTACGGATATGCCCCACTCGCAAGGGCCTGTAGCGCCCGATCACGGAGGGAACGACGATGAGTGAAGACCGCGAACCCGGATTCGCAACCCTGGCCATCCATGCCGGCGCCCAGCCCGACCCGACCACGGGCGCCCGGGCGACGCCAATCTACCAGACCACGTCCTACGTCTTCAACGACGCGGACCATGCGGCCTCGCTCTTCGGCCTCCAGGCCTTCGGCAACATCTACACCCGCATCATGAGCCCGACGAGCGGGGTGATCGAGGAGCGGATGGCGGCGCTGGAAGGCGGCACGGCCGGCCTCGCGGTCGCCTCGGGACACGCGGCCCAGCTCGTCGCGCTGCATGCGCTGATGACGCCCGGCGACGAATTCATCGCCGCGGGCCAGCTCTATGGCGGCTCGATCAACCAGTTCAACCACTCCTTCAAGAGCTTCGGCTGGAACGTGAAGTGGGCCGACATCAACGACATCGAGAGCTTCGAGAAGGCGGTGTCGCCGAAGACCAAGGCGATCTTCGTCGAGTCGATCGCCAATCCGGGCGGCGTCGTCACCGACATCGAGGCGGTGGCGGCCGTCGCCAAGCGGGCAGGGGTGCCGCTGATCGTCGACAACACGCTCGCCACCCCGTATCTCTGCCGCCCGATCGACTTCGGCGCCGACATCGTCCTGCATTCGATGACGAAGTTCATCGGCGGCCACGGCAACTCGATCGGCGGCATGATCGTCGACGGCGGCAAGTTCAACTGGATGGCGTCCGACCGCTACCCGATGCTGTCGCAGCCGCGACCGGAATATAACGGCATGGTGCTCGGCGAGACGTTCGGCAACTTCGCCTTCGCGATCGCCTGCCGGGTGCTCGGCCTGCGCGACCTCGGCCCGGCGATCTCGCCGTTCAACTCCTTCCTGATCCTGACCGGCTCGGAGACGCTGCCGCTGCGGATGCAGAGGCACTCCGACAACGCCAAGGCGGTGGCGGAATACCTCGCGGCCCATCCCAAGGTGACCTGGGTGAGCTATGCCGGCCTTCCCGGCGACCGCTACTACAGCCGGGCGCAGAAATACTGCCCGAAGGGCGCCGGCGCGGTGCTGACCTTCGGCGTCGAAGGCGGCAGCGAGGCGGGGATCAAGCTGGTTTCCTCGGTCGAGCTGTTCTCGCATCTCGCCAATATCGGTGACACGCGGAGCCTGATCATCCACCCCTGGTCGACGACCCACAGCCAGCTCACCGACGAGCAGCGCAAGGCGGC
>JAGRKY010000545.1 GCA_020442095.1 Bauldia sp. | reverse complement strand
ACGGCCCTCGCACGCATTCCCGCGGGTCCGATTGACCCGACGCCTGATGAGTTCCGTATTGCCATGCGGAATCTGGCGGCCGGTGTTTCGGTGGTGGCGACCGGATACGGCAAGGCGAGGGCGGGCCTGACCGTGACCTCGGTGAGCTCCCTCTCGATCGATCCGCCGTGCCTGCTGGTCTGTATCGGCCGCTCCTCGGGAACCCTCGCCGCCCTCAGGGCGAACCAGGCATTCGGGGTCAGCGTCCTGGCCGAGAACCAGCAGAGCATTGCCGACCGGTTCGCGGGGCGTGGCGGCGTTCGCGGCGCCGCGCGGTTCGCTGGATCGCACTGGATTACCGGCATCACCGGGGCTCCGCTCGCCGTCGGCGCCCTGTCGGCGATCGAGTGCACACTCGAGAAGATGGTCGAGTGGCACTCCCATGCGATCGTCGTCGGCCAGGTGCGTTCGGTCCGCCTCAACGAAGCCGCCGGCCCGCTGGTCTACTGGCATGGCGACTATCGGAATATCGAGGACGCCGAAGAACCGGCCTGAGGCGGTCGCTTCCACCGTCGTCCAAGCCGCTGGTCCTCGGATCGATGTCGTTCTAGCCTGCGATCCCCATTTTCGGCGGATCGGGAAGGCCATGGAAATTGACGACTGGCCCAATCTGGTTGACATGTTCTTCCGCAAGGCCGCGGAACGTGGCGAGCGGCCGTTCCTGTGGGAGAAGCGCGACGGGGTTTATCAGGCGACAAGCTGGCGCGAGGCGGCGGTCCAGGTCTCCGCCCTGGCGGCATCGCTCAAGGCCTATGGGCTGGCGCCGGGCGACCGGGTCCTGCTCCTCTCGCAAAGCTCGCCGCGCTGGGTGATCGCGGATTTCGCGATCATGGCCGCGGGCGGCGTCACCGTCCCGCTCTACACGACCAACACCGTGGCCAACCACGAGCATGTGATCGCCGACAGCGGCGCGGCGATGGCGATCATCTCGACCGCCGCGCTGGCCGGCCGGTTCCTCGAGGCCGCCGGCAAGGCCGACATTGTCAAGCGCGTCGTCGCAATGGAGGCGCCTGGCGAAGGCGTCGGCGCCGGTATCGCGGTCAGCGGCTGGGAGGAGGCGTTGTCGGCCGGGCGGGAAGGAGCGGCCGCCATTCCGGAAGTGGCGAAGGCGATCGACCGCGATGCGGTCGCGGTGGTGATCTACACCTCCGGAACCGGTGGCGAGCCGAAGGGGGTGATGCTCAGCCATCGGGCAATCATCGCCAATTGCGCCGGCGCGGTCGACATCCTCTATGAGGTCGGCCTCGACGACGAGGTGTTCCTGTCGTTCCTGCCGCTCTCCCACGCCTACGAGCATTCGGCCGGCCTAATGTTCCCGGTGTCGATCGGCGCGCAGATCTATTTCGCCGAGCGGGTCGATACCCTGACGACGAATCTCCTCGAGGCGCGGCCGACGATCATGACGGCGGTGCCACGCCTCTACGAAGTCATGCGCGAACGGATCCTCAAGGGTGTGACCCGGCAGGGCGGGCTCAATGCCTGGCTGTTCGGGACCACCGTCGACCTCGGCCGGAAGCGATACGAGAGCGAGGGGATGACAGCCTGGCAGCGGGGACTCGACCGGGTGGTGGATCGGCTCGTCCGCGACAAGGTTCGCGGGCGCTTCGGTGGGCGGCTCAAGGCGCTGGTGTCCGGCGGCGCGCCGCTGAATTACGAAGTGGGGGTGTTCTTCACCGCGCTTGGCTTGCGCCTGCTGCAGGGCTACGGCCAGACCGAGGCGGGGCCGGTGATCAGCTGCAACCGGGTCGGCAAGGCAAAGCTGCGGACCGTCGGGCCGCCGCTGAAGCATGTCGATCTCAGGATCGCGGAGGATGGCGAGATCCTGGTCCGTGGCCCGCTGCTGATGGACGGCTACCTGAACCATCCCGATCTTACCGCCGAGATCCTGCGCGACGGCTGGCTCCATACCGGCGACATCGGTGTCCTTGACGAGGACGGCTATCTGCGGATCACCGATCGAAAGAAGGACATCATCGTCAACTCGGCAGGGGAGACGATTTCGCCGCAGCGGATCGAGTCGGCCCTGGCGCTGGAACCGGAGATCGAGACGGCCATGGCGGTCGGGGACAATCGTCCGCACATGGTCGCGATCGTCGCGCCGAACCGCGCCTTCACCGCCGAGTGGGCGAAACGGAATCATGCGCAGGACGACCTCGCCGACCTCGCCGGCGATGACGCCTTCCGCAGCGCGATCGGGGAGGCGATCGATCGCGCCAACAAGACTCTCGGCCCCGCCGAACGTATCAAGCGCTTCCTCATCGCCGAGCACCCCTTCACCATCGAGAACGGGATGATGACGCCGACGATGAAGCTGAGGCGCCACGTCATCATGGAGCGCTGGAAGCCGGCGCTCGATCGCCTCTATGACGGCCGCGACTGAGCCGGCGCGACGTGACCTATCCATCGGAATTCAGGCCAGGCTTGCGGTGTGCGTCGCCAAGCCGTAGATCGATGCCTGCTTCGGCGGATACGTAACTTCCAGATCACGTTTCGGATGAGGGTTGCACATGGGAATCGAGCGGAAACAGGTCAACAAGCGGATGAGCCAGATCGTGACCAATGGCGGCGTCGTCTACCTCGCCGGACAGGTCGCGCTCGACGCGCCGGGCGCCAGCGTGGCGGAACAGACCCGCGGCACCCTGGCTCGCATCGATGCGCTTCTCGCCGAAGCGGGAACCGACAAGTCCAAGCTGCTGAGCGCCAACGTCTGGCTCTCCGACATGGCGACCTTCGACGAGATGAATGCGGTGTGGGACGCGTGGGTCGCGGAGGGCAACCCGCCCGTCCGCGCCTGCGTCGAGGCGAAGCTGGCCGACCCCGCCTATACGGTCGAGATCATGGTGACCGCCGCGGCCTGATCTCCTTCCCGCCAGGGCTTAAAAACTCCGCTGTCTTCAACGGACGCCCGATTCTTGCTATCGAGTGAGGTCGGATGGAGGTGGGATGGCGAGTGGCGAACAGGGCATGGCGCGGGCGAAGGCCGTGTCGGAGATGGCCGATCTGGCGCAGCTCCGCTCGGTCATCGCGCAGCTCGAAGCCACCATTCGCGTCTTGCGGGGCGAACTCGAACACGAACGGAACCGCGGTGAGTCCGCGGTCCGCGAAGCGCATGCCGAGCACGCGACGGAGATCGCGGCCCTCAAGGCAATGATCGACACCATGCGCGGCCGGCTGGAGCAAGGCGAGAAGGCCGGCGACGCGGCGGTCCAATCGGTTCGCGCGGCCGGCCGTAGCGAGGCCGCCGAATTGCAGGCGACGATCGTCGCGCTGAGGGCCGAACTGGAGGCCGAGCGGGAGCGGCGCAGCAACGAAGTCTCGGATCGGGAACAGGCTTTCGAACGTGAGCGTGTGGTCCTGGAAGACCAGATCAGGGCGCTTCGTGCCAAGCTGGAAGCGGTGACATGACC
>JAGRKY010000544.1 GCA_020442095.1 Bauldia sp. | reverse complement strand
GGCAAGTCGACGCTGATCAAGATCGTCAGTGGCGCCATCACCGCGGATAGCGGCCAGATGTATCTCGACGATGCCCCCGTGCACCCGAGAAACACCCACGACGCGCTCAATGCCGGCATCGCCAGCGTCTTCCAGGAGCTGACGCTGGTCGGCGAGCTGAACGTCGAGCAGAACCTGATGCTCACCAGTGCGCCGACGACGCGCTGGGGCAGCGTCGATCGTCGCGCCATGCGCGACCGGGCCCGGCGGATCCTCGACAAATACCGCCTCGAGGCCGCCCCCGACGCCCGCATCGCCGACCTGCCTCTCGGCCAGCAGCAGATGATCGAAATCGTCCGCGCGATGGAGCGCAATCCCCGAATCCTGCTGCTCGACGAAGCCACATCCGCGCTGGGCGGTCCGGAGGTCGAATGGCTCCACGGCCTGGTCGAACGCATGCGGCGCGAAAACCGCATCGTCATGTTCATCTCGCACCGCTGGGACGAGGTGGTGCGGTTCTGCACGCGCGTCGCGGTTCTGCGGAACGGCGCGCTCATGGCGGTCAGCGACATCGCCGACCTGAACGAGGCCGAGGCGGTCCGTCTGATGACCGGGCACGAGGCGTTCGAGGATGCCTTTCCCGACAAGACGGCCCCTGCGCCGGAGAGCGTGGTGCTCAGCGGCCGCGGCCTGACGACCGGGTCGCTGGATGATGTCGATCTCGACCTTGGCGCCGGCGAGATTCTCGGGCTGGGCGGCCTGGTCGGCCAGGGTCAGGGAGATCTGCTGGAGAGCCTTTTCGGCGTCCACGCGCTGTCGGGCGGCGACATCCGGATCGACGGCGAGACGACGAGGGGCCTGTCTCCCCGCCGCGCCATCGACGCGGGAATCGCCTACGTCCCGCAGGAGCGCAAGAGCGAAGGCCTGCTGCTCGACAAGAGCGTCGGGCAGAACATGACGCTGGCCATTCTGGACCGGCTTCGCAGCGTCCTGTCATTCATCTCGGCGCGGGCCGAAGCGCGTCTGGTGACCGAAGGCATCGCCCGCGCCAAGGTGCGAACCCGCTCGCGGAACGAACCGATCCGCAATCTCTCCGGCGGCAACCAGCAGAAGGTGCTCCTCGAGAAGTGGTTCCTGACCCGGCCGCGGGTCCTCCTCCTCAATGACGTGACCCGCGGCGTCGATATCGCGACCAAGCACCAGATCTACGAGACCATCGTCGCCCTCGCTCGTCAGGGAATAGGCGTGATCTGGTATTCGACCGACGCACGCGAGCTCGTCGGCGTCGCGCACCGGGTCCTGGTCATGCTTCGCGGCAGTGTCGCCGCCGAACTCGTTGGCGACGATGTGCGGCCGGACATGATCGTCCGCGCCGCCGTCATGGGTTCGCGCGAAGGCGCCGACGGGTCCGCGGGGATGGGGGACCGCTAGCGATGCCGGACCCGCGAAGCTTTCTCCAGCGGCACTGGCCGGTTGCGGTGTTCCTTCTGCTGTTCGCCGTCCTGGTGGTCCTCAAGGGCCGGTTCACCGCCTTCGACCTCCGGTCGCTCTGCGTCAACACCCTGCCCCTCGCCCTGATCGCGCTCGGCCAGTTCATGGTCATCCTGACGCGCGGCATAGACCTGTCGCTCGGGCCGGTCGCCAGCGTGACCGGCACCCTCATGGCGGTCCTGATGGTCGACTACCCGGTGCCCGGCTTCGTGCTTCCCATCCTGGTCGGCGCGGCGGCCGGGCTGGCAAACGGGCTGCTCATCGTCGGCCTCCGGCTGCCGCCGATCATCGTCACCCTCGGCACCATGTCGATCTGGCAGGGCATCGCCCTCCTCACCCTTCCCAGCCCCGGCGGCAGCATCCCCGGCGCCTACCAGCAGGTGCTCGTCGGCGGGTTCAGCCAGCCCGTGATCAGCGTCGTCACCATCGTCGGCTGGACCCTCGTCGTCACCTGGCTGATGCGGACGCCCTTCGGCCTCGGCCTGCGCGCGGTCGGCGGAGACGAGCTCGCCGCCGGGATGAGCGGCGTCCAGGTGCGTCTCGTCAAGGTGCTGGCCTACGCGATCGGCGGGACACTGGCCGGCCTCGGCGGAATGTACATGGCCGTTTCGATGGCTTCGGGGTCTCCCACCATCGGCGACAATTACATCCTGACATCGATTTCGGCGGTGGTGATCGGCGGCGTTGCGCTGACCGGCGGGCGCGGCTCGCCGGTCTCGGTGGTGATGGGCGCGCTCATCCTGACCATCTCGGCGAGCATCCTCTACTATGCCGAGGTCTCTTCCTTCTATCAAAGCCTGATCGACGGGCTGATCCTGCTCGCGGTCGTCGGCAGCAAGGGCGCGCGCGACTACCTGCGCGGCCTCGTGAGGGTGTAACGCCCGATGCTGATCGAACGCAGCGACACCTCGGACCCGGCCAGAAGGCCCGTCGCATCCTTCAGGACCCGCCCGGCCATTGCTGTCCTCCTGCTCGCCTTCTGCGTCGCCCTGACTGTCCTTGGCGAATACCTCGCGCCCGGCTTCGCCTCCACGAGCAACATCCTGCAGCTGCTCAAGATCGCATCCTTCCTCGGGCTCGTCGCGATGGGGCAGACGGTGGTGATGCTCGTCGGCGGCATCGATCTGTCCGTCGCCTGGGTGCTGACCGGCGCGGCCGTCGTCTTCACGAACACCTCCGCCGGTTCCGACGCAAACGCGATCCTCGCCGTGTCGGCGGCGCTTCTGGTCGGCGTTGCCGCCGGCTTCGTCAACGGCTTCGGCGTCGTCAAGCTCAGCATCTCGCCGATCGTCATGACGCTGGCGATGAACAACATCATGCTGGGTGTGACGCTGGTCTATACCGGCGGCTCGCCGCGCGGCAGCCCGAGCCCCTTCGTCCGCAGCATCGCCACCGGGTCCTTCGAAGGCATCCCCTGGATGCTGGTGCTTTGGGCGCTGCTCTCTTTCGCCGTCATCATGGTGACGCGGTATTCCCGCTGGGGACGGCGCCTTCTCGCCGTCGGCGAAAACGCCCGGGTGAGCCACCTCAGTGGCATTGACAATGATCGGATCAAGATCTCCGCCTACGTGTTCAGCGGCACGATGGCGGCGCTGGCGGGAATCGTCTTCTCGGCATTCTCGGGCGCGAGCTTCCTCGGCATGGGGGACCAGTTCCTGCTGCCGACGATCGCCGCGGTCGTGCTCGGCGGCACGTCCATGTTCGGCGGCCGCGGCGGCTATGGCGGGACGATCGCCGCGGTGATGTTCACCACGCTGCTGAGCACCATCCTGGTGATCGGCAATATCTCGGCTGGCGTCCGCAACATCATCTTCGGCAGCGCCATCATCGCCGCCATCGTCATCCAGCGCCTGTTGTCGCGCGGCAACGACGCGACCTAGAGAGCCGGAGGGACCGGGCATGGCAAAACGCAGGATCGTCGACCCGCATCACCATCTTTGGAACCTGGAGGCGGGCTATAATTATCCCTGGCTGCAGGATCTGCCCCTGGGCGAAGGCGTGCTCGGACCGATCGGCCCGATCGCCAGGTCCTATCTGCTCGAAGACCTGCTGGCCGACACCGCGGACTATGCGCTCGAGAAGTCCGTCCACATCGAGGCCGTTCCCGCCGATCCGGTCAGGGAGACACAGTGGATCCAGGCGTTGTCCGATTCCAGGGGCATGCCCAGCGCCAGCGTCGGTTTCGCCGCCCTGAACGCACCCGATGTCGAGGCCGTGCTCGAGGCGCATGCCGCCCGCCCCTGCGTCCGGGGCATCCGGCACATTCTGAATTGGCACAAGAATCCCGGCCTGACATTCACCGACCGGTCCGACCTGATGACCGACGAGGCCTGGCTTGCCGGATTCGGCCTGCTCGACAAGTACGGGTTCAGCTTCGACCTGCAGATCTACCCGTCGCAGTTCGCCGACGCGGTTCGTCTGGCGGAGCGATTTCCCGAGACCCTGATCATCCTCAACCACACCGGGATGCCGGTTGATCGCGATGAGGCAGCCCTTGAATGCTGGCGCGACGGCATCGTCGCGCTCGCAGATTGCGACAACGTCGTCGCCAAGATCTCCGGCCTCGGGATGGTGGACTGGAAATGGTCGACGAAGACCGTCCGGCCCTTCGTGCTGCATGTGATAGAGAGCTTCGGCACCGACAGGACGATGTTCGCGAGCAACTTCCCGGTCGACAAGCTCTACAGCTCCTTCACGACGCTCTACCAGGCGTTCGAGGCCATCGTCGCCGACTTCAGCGACGGGGAGCAGGACCGGTTGTTCCGACTCAACGCCGTGAAGCACTACCGGCTCTAGCGGCCGGCCCCCGCGTTTCAGCCTTCGGAGGCGACAATGACCCGATTTCGACTGCTGACACCGGACGCCCAATATGCCGACGACGCGACGATCGAGCGACGCACGGCCGGCGCGGACGTCGACTGGGATATCTTTCGCGAACGCCAGTCCGAAAAGTTGCCGGACGAGGTTCTGTCGGACTGTGACGGCATGATCGTCTGGCACGAGATGAGGGTCGATGGCGCCCTCCTCGCACGATTGCCGAAATGCCGGATCGTGGTCAGGGCGGGTGTCGGTTTCGACCACATCGACCTGGAAGCCGCGGCCGAGCTCGGTGTTCCCGTCTGCAACACGCCGGACTACGGCACCAGCGAGGTGGCGGACCATGCCATCGCCTTCATGCTGGCGCTCAAGCGCGGCATCGTTTCCTATCACCACAATCTGATCGACTCGCCGCAGAAAGGCTTCGATTATTCGCTCGCGCCGCTGGTCGGCCGGCTGCGCGGCACGAGGTTCGGCGTCGTCGGCCTCGGCCGGATCGGCACGGCGACGGCGCTGCGCGCGAAGGCCTTCGGCATGATGGTCGTCGCCTACGATCCCTACGTTTCGCGCGGCACCGAGATCGCGGTCGGCGTCGAGCGCGTCGAAAGCCTGGAAGAGCTGCTTGCGGCCAGCGATGTCGTTTCGCTGCATTGTCCACTGACCGACGAGACGCGCGGCATGATCAACGCTGAGACTCTCCAGCACATGCGCCCCGGCGCGATCCTGGTGAACACGGCGCGCGGGGCCATCGTCGACATAGATGCCCTGCTCGACGCGCTCCGGGGCGGCACGCTCGCCGGCGCGGCGCTCGACGTGTTGCCGGCAGAGCCTCCGCGCGAGGAAGACGCCATTTCTCGGGCCTACGCCTTCCGCAACGATCCGCTGGTCGGAAACCGGCTGCTCCTGACGCCGCACGCCGCGTGGTCCAGCCCGCAGAGCGTCGCCGACGCGCGCCGGCTCGCCGTCGAGACGGCGATGCTCTTTCTGCGCCACGGCAAGCTGCGAAACCTTGTCAACACGCCGCGCCTTGACGCGCTTCGCGGGGCGGCCTGAGTATCGGCGAATGGCAGGAAGGGCAGAAGAGAGCGGGCCGGAGTTCGACTACGTCATCGTCGGCGCAGGCAGCGCTGGATGCACGCTCGCGAACCGCCTCTCCGCGTCGGGCAGGCACAGCGTGCTGATCCTCGAGGCCGGGGGCGACGACAACTGGATCTGGTTCCATATCCCAGTCGGCTACCTCTACGCGATGGGCAATCCGCGCGCCGACTGGTGCTACAAGACCGAGCCCTGCCGCGGACTGAACGGCCGGGCGCTCGCCTATCCGCGTGGACGGGTCATCGGTGGGTGCTCCTCCATCAACGGCATGATCTATATGCGCGGCCAGGCGGCCGACTACGATCACTGGCGCCAGCTCGGCAACGTTGGCTGGGGCTGGGACGACGTCCTGC
>JAGRKY010000543.1 GCA_020442095.1 Bauldia sp. | reverse complement strand
CCTTCTGCATCGGCATGTTCATCCTCAAGCCGCGCGGCGAGGCGATCGGCGCCATGATCCAGCGGGATGGCGGGGTCACCACGGAGGCTGTCGCCAAGGGGCGCCAGTTGGCGACGATCGGGCGGATCGAGGCGGTCATCCTGTTCCTGGTCGTGGCGGTGATGGTCCTCAAGCCGGCCATCGACGACGTCGGCATACTCGCCGCCCTCGCCGCGGTCCTCGTCGGCGGCACCGCGTTCTTCATCGCCCGTGCCCGGTCGGCCGGTCTCGCCCCGGCGGACGCCTGAGCCGGCGGGCGTTGAATCCGACGGCCGGGGTGCAACGTCACCGCGGCCGTTTCGCCGTTGATCGGGCGCGGCGGGAGGGTCACGATGGGGCATGCCAAGCCCCGCCGAATCGCCACCGCTGATCGACCTTCCGTCACCGCCGTCCGACCGTATCGAGAAGCGGGCAAGGCGGCGTGGAGCGAAGCTGATAGCCGGCGTTGACGAGGCCGGTCGCGGGCCGCTCGCTGGTCCCGTCGTCGTCGCCGCGGTGATCTTCGACGGGCGGGCGCCGAAAGGGCTCGACGATTCCAAGCGGCTCACCGCCGCCGACCGCGAGCGCCTCTATCCCATCATCCTGGAGCGCGCGGCGGTTTCCGTGGTCACCGCCAGTCGCGCGCGGATCGACCGGATGAACATCCTGCGCGCCTCGCTGTGGGGGATGACGCGGGCGGTGCTCGGCCTGCCCCGGTCGCCCGACTATGTTCTGGTCGACGGCAACATGCTGCCGCCCGGCCTCCCTTGCCCGGCCGAGGCGGTGATTGGTGGAGACGGGCTATCGGTCTCGATCGCAGCGGCGTCGATCGTCGCCAAGGTCACCCGCGACCGCCTGATGGAGGCGGTCGGGCGGGCCTATCCGGACTACGGATTCGACAGCCACAAGGGATATTCGACGGCCGGCCATTTCGCGGCGCTGCGCGAATTTGGTCCCTGTATCCACCACCGCCAGAGCTTTGCACCGGTGCGAGAACGGCGGAGCCAGCTAACGCTGGCCCTTGAACCCGGCGAATAGGACAACGGCTCGCGCCTCGGCGAATGCCTCAGTGCAGCTTGGACTTGACGTCCTCGATCGCGGAGCTGACCAGCGCGGCGCCGGTCTCGCCCTTTGCCTTCGCGACGAGGATCTTTTCGGCAGCGGCAATGGCAACGTCGGCGGACAGGGCCTTCACTTCCTGGATCGCCTGGGCCTCGGCCTGGGCGATCTTCTCCTCGGCCATCTTGGTCCGGCTCGCCACGTATTCTTCCATCCGTGCGCGCGCCTCGCTGCCGAGCGCCTCTGCCTCGCGGTTGGCCTGGTCGATGATCTCCTCGGCCTCGGATTCGGCCTCCCGAGCCTTCCGCTGGTACTCGGCAAGCAGGGCCTGCGCTTCCTCGCGGAGCTTGCGCGCCTGCTCAAGCTCGGAGCTGATCGTCTCGGCGCGCTTATCGAGGGAGCTGGCGAGCATCCCCGGCACCTTCAGATAGACCATGATGCCGAGGAAGATGATCAGGCCGACGAGAGCCCAGAATGCTGCATCTTCAAGCATTGGCGTTCCTCGCGGCCAGAACGTCGGCGACCGCGTCCTTGACTTCCTTCGCGGTGACCTTGCCTTCGATCAGGGTGTTGACCACGGCGTCGGCCGCGTCCCCGGCGATCGTGCCGACCTCGGCCAATGCCTGGGTCTTGATCTCGGCAATGCGGGTCTCGGCATCCGCCAGCTTGGCGGCAAGGGAGCCTTCCACTTCCGCCCGCTGGGCATCCGCCTTGCTCTTCGCCGCCTCGCGGGCGCTTTCGGCTATCGCCGAAGCCCGCGCCCGCGCCTCACCGAGTGCCGTTTCGTAGGCGGCGGCCGCATCCTCGGACTCGCCTTTCAGCCTCTCGGCCTGGTCAAGGTCGGCGGCGATGCGGTCCCGCCGTCCTTCCAGGATGCTGCCTATGCGCGGCAGAGCCACCTTCGCCATCAGATAATAGAGAAGCGCGAAGGTGATCGCGAACCACAGGAGCTGCGACGCGAAAGTCGTCGCGTCGAAAGGCGGGAAGGTCTTGTGCTCCCCGGGTGTCTCCTGCACCGTGCCTTGGTGGGTATCGAAAGGCTCGGGCTGTACCGGCTGGTCAACCGCCATGAGGCTCTCCGCGGTTCAGATTGCGGGGTCCGTTAGCCGAACAGCAGGATCAGCGCGACGAGGAGCGAGAAGATGCCCATCGCCTCGGTGACGGCAAAGCCGAAGATCAGGCGGCCGAACTGGCCATCGGCAGCGGCAGGGTTGCGGATCGCGCCGGCAAGGTAGTTGCCGAAGATGTGGCCGAGGCCGATGCCCGCCGTGCCCATGCCGATGCAGGCGATGCCGGCTCCGAGAAATTTCGCTGCTTCCGCTTCCATGATGTCCAGTGCTCCTTGAGGTAAGTCAGGTTGATCGGATGTTGCTGCCCGTCGGCCCGTCAGTGTCCGGGATGCAGGGCGTCGTTGAGGTAAAGACAGGTGAGAATGGCGAAGACGTAGGCCTGCAGGGCCGCGACCAGGAATTCCAGCGCCGTCAGGGCGACGATCGCGAAGAGCGGCAGGATTGCGCCGAGGATGCCGACGAAACCGGCCGAGCCGAGGGCGACGACGAAGCCGGCGAACACCTTCAGCGTGATATGTCCGGCCAGCATGTTGGCGAAAAGACGGATGGACAGCGAGATCGGCCGCGAAATGAACGACAGCACCTCGATGACGACGATGAACGGCAGCAGCACGCCCGGAACGCCGCTCGGCACGAACAGCTTGAAGAAGCCGAGCCC
>JAGRKY010000542.1 GCA_020442095.1 Bauldia sp. | reverse complement strand
ATGAGCTGCGAGATGAAGAAGAAGCCGATGTCGTCGTTCTTCATCGGGCCGAAGCGATAGGGGAAGCGCGCGAGGCCATAGCCGGCGAGCGAGCCCAGCGCCAGCGCCAGGAAGGAGCCGCCGAGCGAGGCCCACATGCTGTTGGTGAAGCGCTTGAGAAACTCCTCGCGGACGGTCGAGGTCTCGAAGATCGTGTCGGGCGAAAGGCCGAGCGAACGCAGCCCCTTCCAGCTCGGCTGGAAGTCGATCAACGGAATGAGGTGGCCCTGCATCACGTCCGGCGCTTCCTTGAAGGCGGTCGTGAAGGTCCAGTAGATCGGGAACAGGCAGATGAAGGCCCAGAGGATCAGGACGCCGTAGATGAGGATGCGGGTCACGACGAAATGGGCACCGCGGGAACCGTGGTGGCCGGGGGTGCTGTCGAGGACGGAGGCGTAACTCAAAGCCGTCTCCCTAGCCTTCCGCGACCGCGGGCAGGGCGCCATATCGCCTGGCGAACCGCCTTCCGACGACCAGAAGCACCGTGATGAAGATGATGATGGCTATCAGGTAGAATTCTGCGAGCGCCGTCCCGTAGCCGACATTCGACCGGTCCCGGTACTCGCGATAGATGAAGCTCGAGACCGTATCGGTGGCGCCGCCCGGGCCGCCGGCGGTGACGTTGATGACGATGTCGGCGAGCTTCAGCTTGAAGATCACCCGGATGATGACGGTGGTGATCGAGACCGGCAGCATCAGCGGGAAGATGATCCGCCAGAAGGTCTGGCCCGAGGTCGCGCCGTCGACCTTGGCGGCCTCGAGGACCTCCCTGGGCAGCGCCTGGAGCCCGGCCAGCAGCAGGATGATCATCAGCGGGATGAAGACCCAGGCGTCCATCACCTCGATCGAGATGCGGGCGATCCACGGGTCGCTGAAGAAGGCCGGGCGATCCCAGCCGAGGAGGCGGGCAAGGCGGGCGACCGGACCGAAGCGGTTCTCCATGATCGACTTGCCGACCATCCAGCTCACCGCCACCGGCGACAGCATGAAGGGCAGCAGGAAGACGATGCGGAAAAAGCGGCGGGCCCTGATCTCCGAATTGAGGAGGAGGGCGAGGCCGAAGGCGATGGCGTATTCGACCAGCACCATCAGCACGTAGAAGACCATGTTGCCGAGCGCATTCCAGTAGAAGGAGTCGTTCCACATGGCCCGGAAATTGTCCCAGCCGTTGAACACCCGCCCGGCATCGGAGCTCAGGTTCCAGCTGGTGAAGGCGATGTAGAAGCCGAACAGCGTCGGGAAGACGACCAGCGCGACGGTGAAGAACACCGCCGGCAGCACGAAGGCCGCGCGCAATCCACGCTCGCCGCGAATGAGGATCTGGCCGAAGACGATCGACGCAGCCCACAGCACATAGGCGTAGAGCACCGGCAGCCAGGAATCGAAGCCGGTCGTCGTCACCTCGGCGGCATAGAGGCCCTGGAAGAGGAGGGTGGCGACGAAGATGACCGAGCCGGCGGCAATCATAAGCTTGCCGGCCATCTTCTGGCTGGCGGGATTCGCGACCGGTCTTTCGTAGTCGAGGGGGGTATTTGCCGGTGTCGTACTGGTCATGGCACCGCGCTTGGGCGATCAGTTTTTCGAGGGATGGACCGGCGGCGTGACCGCCACCGGTCCGGTTTCGCGTCTGCCGGAGGATCCGGCCGGGCTACATGCCCAGGGAAGCCTTGTAGAGCTTGATCTGGCTGTCGCGGCCGATCTCGTCGGTGATCTTCTCCCAGGCGGCCGCGATCGCATCGGCGGTTTCCTGCGCCGACTTGTACTGGCCGGCAAAGCCCTTGGCCAGTTCGTCCTCGGCGATGGAATAGTACTGGAAGATGCCCGGAATACGGGGCTCGATCGCAGCGTTCGGGTGGTTGTAGGATTCCGACTCCGAGCCGAGATAATCGCTGATGAAGTCGGAGTCGTAACCGGCCTGGACCCACTCCTCGATGTTGAAGTGGCTGTTCCGATAGGGCTGGAAGCCGGACGGATAGGCCGCGCACCACAGCGACAGGTCCTTCCCGCCGAGATGGGCGGCAGCGCTCCAGGCTGCCTTGCGCTTCTTCTCGTCGCCGGAGACGCGGCTGGTAACGTAGATGCCCCAGCCAAGGTACGCCATGTTGGGCGCGAAGTTCGGCGTGGCCGGCGTTTCCCACTGGCTGGTCTTCGAATTGTAGACCTGCTTGGAGCCGGGGTTGATCGAGAAACCGACAACGTCGCCGATCACCGAGGAGTCGGAGGTGCGGGCGTTCGAGCCGACGTCACCCCACCAGCAGATCATCGAGCCGGTGCCGGCCAGGAACTGCTGGAAGGCCGTCGTGCCGGGATCGGCGTTGATCATGTCCGGCGGATAGGCGTCGGCGGCAATGAGGTCCATGACGTCCTGGATGGCGCGGACGAAGGCGGGGTTGTTGACCCGCGGCTTCATGGTGTCCGGATCGAACAGCCACGCCGGATCGTCGGGGTGCTTGGCATAGGCCGAAGCGCGGTCCTCAAGGAAGTAGAAGCCGAAGCCGCCCCAGCCCTTCAGCGGGTCGAGGAAGCCATAGGCATCGAGGCCGGTGAGCGGATCGGACTGGCCCTTGACCTTCTTGGTGACCTCGTCGACCTCGTCCCAGGTCGTCGGGGCGTCGGTCATGCCGCTGATCGAGCCTTCGCCGAAATAGTCGGTGCGATAAGCGAAGGTGTGGCAGTCGCCGTCGA
>JAGRKY010000541.1 GCA_020442095.1 Bauldia sp. | reverse complement strand
TGAGCGTCGCCATCAGCGCGTTGAATAGCACCTGCTTGCCGCCCGTCCCGACGCTGATCTCGGACGGCGCGTAGTCGAGGTGGTTCTCGCGCTTCAGCTTGGCGGCGATCGCCGCCTTGAGCTCGGGAATGCCGTCGATCGCCGTGTATTTGGTCTTGCCCTCGCGGATCGCCCGGATCGCCGCCTCCTTGATGTTCTCCGGCGTGTCGAAATCCGGTTCACCGGCGCCGAGGCCGATGACGTCGCGGCCCGCGGCGCGCAATTCCCGAGCCTTGTCGGTGACCGCGATGGTCGCCGACGGCTTGATGCGCGACAGGGAGTCGGCAAGGAAACCCATTGGTCTGTGCTCCATTGGCGGAAGGGCGCGCGGACCCTAGTGCGGTGCAGCGGGAATCTCAAGCGCGGCGTACGTCGCGGGCTCCCATGGCGCCCATTGTCGGCCCGAAGCCGCTCCGATCACTCGACGCGGCGGCCGAATTCGTGGCATGGGGTCTTTTCCTCCCCTCCAATGGACAGACACCCGACCATGAATCTCGCCCGCCTCGCCGCCGAACGTTCCGCCAGCAAGGGTCCGATCGGCGTCGCCGTCATCGGCGCCGGCAAATTCGGCTCCATGTTCCTCTCCCAGGCGCCGACCTCCCCCGGCTTCCGGATCAACGTGATTGCCGATCTCGACGTCGAGCGGGCGCGGGACGCCTGCCGCCAAGTCGGCTGGGATGAGGATCGGATCGCCGCCTGCGCCTTCACCGAGGACGGCGCCGAGGCTATCGGCCGGGACGATGTCGAGGTGGTGGTCGAGGTCACCGGGAATCCGGCCGCGGGCATTCGCCATGCGCTGACCGCGATCGACGCCGGCAAGCACATCGTCATGGTCAATGTCGAGGCCGACGTCCTCGCCGGCCCGGCGCTCGCCGCGCGGGCGCGGTCGGCCGGCATCGTCTATTCGATGGCCTATGGCGACCAGCCCGCCCTCGTCGCCGAACTGGTCGACTGGGCGCGCGCCACCGGCTTCCAGGTCATCGCCGCCGGCAAGGGCACCAAGTATCTGCCGGATTACCACGCCGTCACTCCCGACGGCGTCTGGCAGCATTATGGGCTCGATCCCGCCCGCGCCCGGGCGGCGGGCATGAACCCGCAGATGTTCAATTCCTTCCTCGACGGCACCAAGTCGTCGATCGAGATGGCGGCCATCGCCAATGCCACCGGCCTCGCCGTCCCCTCCGACGGTCTTCTCTTCCCGCCCTGCGGTGTCGACGACCTGCCGGCGATCCTCAAGCCCAAGACCGACGGCGGCGTTCTCGAAGGCAAAGGCATGGTCGAGGTCGTCTCGTCGCTCAATCGCGACGGCAGCGCCGTCGAGCGCGACCTGCGCTGGGGCGTCTACGTCGTCATCGAGGCGACCAACGACTACACCGCGAGCTGCTTCGAGCAATATGGCATGCGCACCGACGCCTCCGGCCGCTTCGCCGCGCTCTACCGCCCCTACCACCTGATCGGCCTGGAGCTCGGCGTGTCGGTCCTGTCTGCCGCGCTGCGCGGCGAGCCGACCGGCGCGACCACCAGCTTCAGGGGTGACGCGGTCGCCGTCGCCAAGCGCGGCCTCAAGGCCGGCGAGCGCCTCGATGGCGAAGGCGGCTATACGGTCTGGGGCAAGCTGTGGCCGGCGGCGCGGAGCCTCGCCCACGAAGCCCTGCCGATCGGCCTCGCCCATGGCGTGACCCTCAATCGCGACATCGCCGAGGGCGAGGCGGTCCGCTGGTCGGATGTCGCGATCGGCGACAACCAGGCCGTCAGCCTCCGCCGCGAAGCCGAGGGAATGGCGTAAGCCGCCACCTCACCGTTCGATTCCGCTGATGAATCCCCCGCGCGATTCGAATTGGATCGCGCGGGGCGCCGGCGCTACGGTCGACGCGAAGACGTGAATGGGAGAGGTGCCTCATGACCGACGGCCACGTGCTCTATTCGATGGCGGCTTCCGGCAACTGCTACAAGGTCCGCCTCCTCCTCCATATCCTCGGCATCCCCTTCCGGCTGGTCGAGACCGACTCGCGGACCGGGGTCACCCGGACTCCCGAATTCCTCGCCCTCAATCCGAACGGCCGCGTCCCGCTCCTCGTCCTGCCGGATGGCCGCCGGCTTTCGGAATCGAACGCGATGCTGCTCTACCTGGCCGAGGGCGGCCCGTACCTGCCGAGCGACCGTTACGACCGGGCGGTCTGCTATCAGTGGCTCTTCTTCGAGCAATACGAGCACGAGCCGACGGTTGCCGTCGCCCGCTCCTGGCTCCACGTCTACGAGGACCGCAAGGGCAAGGCGACGGCGGAACAGATCGCCGGATGGCACGAGAAGGGCAACCGCGCGCTTGGTGTCATGGAGGGCCGCCTCGCCGACCATGACTGGCTCGCCGGCGGCGGCTATTCGGTCGCCGACATCGCGCTCTATGCCTACACCCATGTCGCCCATGAAGGCGGCTTCGACCTTGCGCCCTATCCCGGCATCCGCGCCTGGCTCGACCGCATCGCGAGCCGGCCTGGCCATGTCGGGATGGAATGGCGGCCGGAAGGCGTGACCTGATCGGTTCCGCTTCAGTGGAAGCGCTCGCCGCGCTCGAGCTGGGCAAGGATTTGCGACATCCTCCTGGCGCGCGTCTCGGGGCGTTTGGCCGTGTGGAGCCGATAGTAGATCGGAAAGAGGTTCTTCCGGTCCAGCGTCTCGAAGAAGGCCTTTGCGGCCGGCATTTCCTCCAGCGCATCCAGGAAGTCTTGCGGGATGGTCATGGTGGCCGATCCTTCGTAGGCGCTGTCCCATCGACCATCGGCCTTTGCAGCCTCGACATGGGCGAGGCCCGCCGGCGTCATTCGCCCCTCGGCGATGAGCCTGGCCGCATGTTCGCGGTTCCTGGCCGACCAGTTCGACTTCCGCTTCCGAGGCGTCAGGCGTTGCAGATAGGAAGCCTCGTCCAGCGGCAGCTTCTGTCCGTCGATCCAGCCGAAGCGAATGGCTTCGATCACGCAGTCGCTCCACGTCACCGATGGCGTGCCGGATCCCTTCTTGAAGATCTGCACCCAGATCCCGCTGCTGCGCTGATGATGGCTCGTCAGCCATTCGCTCAGTTCGGGAGCGTTCCGGAAGGCGATCGAATCCTGGGCGCTCTTGGACATGGCTTGAGACTAGCAGTGCCGGGAACACGTCGGAAGCGAACGGACTGAAGCGATGCGAGCGCGCTTCATCGATTGGGTCCGGACCCCGGTCCCTCCCCGGTTCGCGCGTCGGATCACTCTCCGTCCGGCGTCTCCGGCGGGGCTTCCGCAAGCGCCTTCAGCTTGGCGAGGCCGTGCTCGAAATCGGCGCCGACCGCTTCGTCGATGCTGGCGCCGAAATAGCGCGCGATCGGATTGAGGCCGAGATCGGTCGAGAAATCCCAGGTGACGACCGACCCCGCCCCCTTCGCCGCGACGGCAAGCGAGGTTTCCGCCGTCCCCTGGTCGGCGAATTCGACCGCGATCGCCACCTCCTCGCCCGGTTCGATCGCCGTTATCGTCATCGATCCCGACCCGACATCCGGCGTCTCGCTCATCCAGTGGAACGTCTGGCCGACGCCGTCGGTCGGACCGGTGAAGGTATAGGTGGCTTGCGGATCCCGCTCGAACCACGGCGACCATTCATTGAACTGGCGGAGGTCGCCGACCAGCGGGAACACGTCGGACGGCGGCGCCGCGATCTCGGTCGACCGGCTCACCACGCGATGGCGCGGCATCAGGAAGCCCCCGGCGAGTGCCAGCACGATCAGCGCCGCAAGCCCGATCGCGACCCAGCCAACGATCTTCTTCTTGCTTGTGTTGCTGTTGGGGTTCTCGTCGTTTGTCGTCATCGCCTTCCCCGCCGCATTTCCCCCCGCGGCCCGATTCGACCGGCAAGGCATGATAGTCCGGCGCGGCGGATCGTCGTCATTCCCCTTGGCACAAAAAAAGGGAGGCGCCGAG
>JAGRKY010000540.1 GCA_020442095.1 Bauldia sp. | reverse complement strand
GTCGCCGCGGCGCGGAGCGCGCCCGCCGGCGAACGGATCCTCGCCTCGCCGATGGCGAAGCGCCTCGCCGGCATCCACGGCGTCGATCTCGCCGGCCTCACCGGCTCGGGCCCGCATGGCCGAATCCGCGCGCGCGACGTTCTGGCGGCTGCCGAGACAAGGCCCGAGGCGCCCGCCGAGGCACGGCCCGCTGCGCCGGCTGCAGTTCCCGCTCCGATCGCCACCGGTCCGCTACCCGCCAATGCCGAGCCGCTGTCGCCGATGCGCAGCCGCATCGCGACCGCGGTTTCGCTGAGCCGCCAGACGATCCCCTCCTTCGTGCTCGATCGCTGGATCGACACCACCGCGGTCGCGCGCGCAAAGGCGATGCTCGGGCCGGAGGTAGAACAGTCGGCCAGCGTCAAGCTGACCTTCACCGACTTCCTGCTCCAGGCGCTGGCCGACTGCCTCGCCCAATCGCCGCGGATGATGGTCCGCTATGTCGAAGGCGAGGGGCAGCCGGCGCTGGTCCGTTCCTCGTCAGTGGACATCGGCCTGGTGGTCGCGGTCGAGGACGGGGTGATGATCCCGGTCCTCCGCGATCTGGCGGACAAGCCGCTGGCGTCGATCGCAACGGCCCGGCAGGCGGCCGTCCAGCGGGCGCGCTCGGGACGACTGGCGCAATCCGACTCCGAGCCGGCGTCCATGTCGCTGTCGAATGTCGGGCGCGCCGGAGCGGATCGCTTCGAGGCGATCATCCAGCCGCGCGAATCGAGCATCATCGCGATCGGCCGCGAGCACGAGAAGGTCGTGCCCCGTGCCGGCGGTATCGCCGTCAGCACCGGCATCAACGTGACGCTCTCCGTCGACCATCGGCTGATCGACGGCGTCACCGGCGCCGAATTCCTTGGCAATCTGGCGGACCGGATCGAACTCGGCCCCTGGTCGGCGCACTGATTGCGGCGGCGCCGACCAGCCCATTGTCAAACACCGCCGGCAGGAATCCTGCGCGATACGGGCGCGATTATCGGCCCCGGAGCGGTCGATCCACCCGCCGCCCGAGGGCCAATCCCGATCGTTCACAGCCGTGCCGATGCCGGCGCGGCCCGCCTTGCCGATCCGCCGACCGGCCGCCAGATCGAAGGCACGGTGGCGCGTCCCCGGGACGCAACCACAGACGGTGACGCCATGCGCCTGGGTTGGTATGATCTTCCCCGGCTAAGTTCTACTGCACGCGACAGGGCTATCATGCGTCTCGGAAAGGTCGGCTATTATTCGGATTTCGTCGTCTATCCGGTTGCAATTGTCGGCATGGCCAGCTTCGCCTTGTGGCAGGCACCGCCGCAGCAATACGGAATCACCCTTGCCGCATTCGTCGTGGGGGTGGCGATCTGGACCCTGGTCGAATATGTCATGCACCGCTACGTGCTGCATCACCTGCCGGGTGTCCGCGAGATGCACGAAGCCCATCACCGCGAGCAGGCCGCGCTGATCGGCACGCCGATCTGGCTGAGCCTGATCCTGATCTTCGGCTTCGTCTATGTGCCGCTTTATCTGGCGGCTCCGCAGGTCGCGGGCGGCCTGACCGCCGGGTTCATGCTCGGTTATCTCTGGTATGTCTCGGTCCACCACCTGATCCACCATGGCGGCCTCGGCCGGAATGCCCTCGCCATGCGGCTCAAGCGGCGGCACATGCTCCATCACCATTTCGACGATGAGGGCAACTACGGCGTAACGAGCGGCTTCTGGGACAAGGTCTTCGGGACCGACATCAAGGTCCGCGGTACCGGGGCCGCGGACAGATCCGGCCGCCATTGATCCCCTTGCGGCCGGTGCCGATCGCCGGGCGCGTCAACCATCTCTTAGTAAGAACCTGCGAAATGCCGGGCAGTGGCGCGCCGATGCCCTAGAATGGCGGAAACGCGTTTTGAGTCTCCGTTGCGTGCGTCATGAGCATCATCGCCATCCAATGCCCGAAGACCGGGCAGACGATCTCCACCGGTATCGAGGCCGACACGGCCACTTTCGAGACAATGCCCTTCGCCAATCACACGGTCGAATGCTGGGCCTGCGGCGGCTGGCATTCCTGGTCGCGGCGTTGGGCAACGCTGATCGACAACGACACACCGGAAGCAAAGCGCGCCGGCGTCCCTGTCCCGCGGTCTCCGGTGATCGCCTGATTCCGGTCCGGCCCTCCGGCGCCGCATTCGCCGAATTGACCTCCGGTTAACCTAATATTTTAATTGGAGTTTGAATGAATTTTGCCAGACTTTCCCATGCGAGCGGGTGCGGGAATCGCCTCGCGGCAAAAACGGGGAAAGGTGCTCATGTCAGAGGTCAATGCCGCGGGGATGATGGAATCACCCGCGCAGGCAGCGCAGGAAGAAGAGGAGATGCTCGCGCTCGGCCTCCATCACTGGAACCGGGGCGACGTCGTCGAAGCCTATAAGTGGCTGGTTCTTGCGGCCGGCTTCAACAATCCCTATGCCAGCATCCATGAGAAGGAGCTCCTGCGCGAGATGTCCGCCGACCAGGTCACCGAATCGCGGCGCCGTGCCAGCGCCGTCCGTACCGATGCCATTTCGATCAGTCCCATGGCCCTCGGTTCTCGCGGGAGTATGCCGGTCGATGCAATCGCCTAGGTTGCGAAAACGTTAACGTTTGGTGCACGCACGGGGTCGGGCAGGCCCACGTCTTCTACCCGGGCATTCCGAAGCGATACAGCGACCGGTCGCGATTGCCGACAGCGCAGCGAAGGAATGGCATTGGCGGGAGGACGATCGAGCCGTCCTCCCGGGATCAGCTATTCGATGACGACAACCCGAGTGCCGATCGGCGTCTTGTTGTAGACGTCGATGATGTGCTCGTTCAGCATCCGGATGCATCCTGAGGACGCATATTTGCCGATCGACTTCGGTGCGTTGGTGCCGTGGATGCGGTATTCGGAAAAGCCGAGATAGAGCGCGCGGGCTCCGAGCGGGTTGCCCGGACCGCCCTTGACCACCGTCGGCAGGGTCTTCCCCTCGGCCTTGGCGCGGGCGATCATGTCCTTGGGCGGCCGCCAGTCCGGCCACTCGACCTTCTTGCGGACCTTCATCGACCCTTCCCACTCGAAACCCTCGCGGCCGACGGCGACGCCGTAGCGGAGTGCCCGGCCCTGGCCGACGAGCAGGTAGAGATAGCGCTCGGAGTTGTCGACGATGATGGTCCCGGCCGGATAGTTGGAGCGGTAGAAGACCGGCGTGCGACGGAGGTTCCGCGCCAGCTGGTTCTCGCCCTTGAGTGGCGGGAGGTTGTTGAATTCATCGTCGGTATAGGTGACCGGCGGCGGCTTCTTGCTGAACAGGCCGGCATCGGATGGCGCGACCGATACGACCATGAGCGCGGCGGCCAGGCCAGCCGCGGCCAAGGCCGAAAATCTTCCGGACTTGATCTTCAATTAATGATCCTCACTTCACCTGTCTGCCGCCGGTCCGCGCCCCCCGGATACGACCGGTTCGACCAGCGACGAATAAAATATCCATGCCTTCCGGCGACCGGATGAGTCAACAGCACACACAGGCACCCCTCACCGCAACACCTTCAATCGGTTACAGCGACCGTTTGCCTGAAATCACTTCCCAAGGACTCGCGTTCCAGTCAAGTCACGAAAATGTGGCGAAGATGGCGCAAAGGGCCGTTTTCCGGGACGGCACAGGCCCTTTTCCGGCAATGGCTCAACCACCGAGCGCCGCGCGATCGGCGATAGCCAGACTGTCCGGGTGACGTCGCAGCAGGGTCGCCGGCACCTCGGGTGAAATCCCGCCGTCGATCGTCCTTGCCAGGATGTCCCTTTTCGCCGCACCGCTGGCGATCAGGACCAACTTGCGGCTGGCCAGCAGGGTGCCGAGGCCGAGGGTGAAGGCGGTAGCCGGAACATCCGCCTCGCTTCCCCAATAGGCGGCGTTGGAGCGGATCGATTCCGGTGTCAGCGGCACCTGCCTGGCGCGGCTGTCGAAGGGACTGCCGGGTTCGTTGAAGCCGAGGTGTCCGTTCGGGCCGAGGCCGACGACGGCGAGGTCGACACCGCCATATTCGGCGATGCCGGCTTCGATGCGCTCAACCTCAGACGTGGCATCGGCCAAGGGATCGAAGGCGAGCACGGAATCGTCGGCGACGCCGATCGGATCGAGCAGTTCCTTCCGGAGCCAGAGAAGCAGCCGCCGGCGGTCGTTGCCGGCGATCCCGGCATATTCGTCGAGGGTGACGAAGCGGACCCGCGCGAAGTCCGCCGCGCCGGATCTCGCGGCGCGTACCAGCTCGCGGAAGAGGCCGAGCGGTGTGTTTCCGGTCGGCAGGACGAGCAGGGAATCGGGCTTCCCGCGGAGCTGGGCAAGGAGGATGTCGGCGGCCTTGCGGCTGAGGTCGGCATAGTCGGAGGCTTCGAGGATCTTCATGGTCGGGTCTCTTCTTCGCACCACAGCGAGGCGGCGCCGATCGCCCCGGCATAGGCGCCGAGCGTGCCGAGCCGGATCGTCAGGTCCCGCCGGAAATCGGCCGGGCAGGCGGCAAGCCAGGCACGGTCGATCGCAGCGCGGAGCGGCTCGCCGAGCGCCGTGACGCCACCGATCACCACGACCATCTCGAGATCGAGAATGAGATGGGCGTTGGCGATCGCCTGGCCGATCAGTCCGAAGACCTTGTCGAGCGAACCGGCGTCGCCGCCGCCGGCGCGCCAAGCGGTGAAAAGCTCGCCGAATTCGCGTCCGGCGCGTCGCGAAAGGCTGGCGGGCGCGGCGACGTCCTCGAAGGTCGGCCAGTCGCCGGCCTCGGGCGGGGCGACCAGATGCCAGACGCCGATCTCGCCGGCGCCGCCATGCGCTCCGGCCAGGATGCGGCCGTCGAGAAGGAGTCCGGCGCCGATTCCGGTACCGAGCGTCACGGTCATAGCATTACGGATGCCGCGCGCCGCGCCGGTCCAGGCCTCGCCGCGCATGGCGGCGCGCCCGTCATGCTCGATGCGGCAGGGAACGCCAAGGATGTCGGCGAAGGCCTGCGTAAGCGGCAGGCCGGCGAGGTTGGGGAGGTTGGTGCTGTCGGTCCGCATGGTGCCGTCCGGCTGGATGAGACCGCCGAAGGCGATGCCGACATGGTCCGGCGCCCTGCCGCCGCCGACCGCCGCCATCGCTTCCCTCGCGGCAGCGAAGAGCGTCTCGCGCGGGACACGTCCGCCAGCCGGCAGGGTCTCGCGGCCGATGATCCTGCCGGAGGCATCGACCGCCACGGCCTTGAGAGTCGTTCCGCCGATATCCAGTCCGAAATACAAGCCCGCGACCCTAGCGGCGGAATGCCTTGAGCCGGTCGATGCGCCGGCGGCCGTCTTCGGTTTCGCGCATGTTGAGGAAGTCGGTGAAGGTGAAGACGCAAAGACCGTCCGCGTCGCTGGCCTCGACGCCGTCGACCGAGCGGATGAACTCGTCGGTGGTGATCTCCTCGGCGCGCCCGCGGCCGGCATGCATGCCGTCGAGATAGAGCGCGCTGCCCTGCAGGGTGCACACGGTGGTGGCGCCATTGGCGCGCCGCTTGATGTCCGACCCGATGGCGCCCGGCCAGGCGGCGTCCCGCCTGAGGATCTGGTGATAGGACATCACCTCGAAGACATCCGAGACGGGCTCGAGCCGCGTCACGCTCTGGGCGAAGACCTCCTCGACCGCGTTGTCGAAGTCCTCGAGGAAGAAAGGCAGGGTGTTGATGGCGATCTTGATGTCGGGCTTGATCGCCGTGATCGCGTCGCGGATGCGCGAGACCGCCGCGACCGTCATGTCGCATTTCCAGTCGCGCCAGGCCGGCCGGTGTTTCCCGGCGATGATCTTCGCCGCGGCGACGGCATCGTCCGCCGGCAGGTCGATTCCGGTATCGGCGGAGAAGCGGGTGAGGGTTTCCCTGCCGTAGCAATAGTCCGACATCGTCGCCCGGTCGACATCCGGCAGCCAGATCTCCCAGAGGCCGGGCCAGCGGATGAAGCCGAGATGGACGCCATCCGGCTCAAGCGCGCCGACGGCGGGCTCCAGCATGCCGAGCTTGTGGTCGATATTGGGCTTCCGGTCGGGCGGCAGGCCGATGTACCAGTCGGTCTTTCCCTCGACCCGGCCGAACTGGTCGGTCGGCAGGAGATCGGGATGGCCGGCGATGAAGTTCGGATCGAAGCCGATATTCAGCGTGGCGAAATAGCTGATCCCGCGCGAGCGGAGCGCATCGCGGAAGGCGCGGTCGTCGAGCGTCGCGAAGCGTTCGGCCTCCTCCGGCGTGATCTCGCTCTCGATCGCGCTGTCCTGCATCGGCAGCAGGCGGCTTTGCGCCATGACATAGGTGACGCCCATCCCGGCGAGGATATCGGCGGCCTCCTCCGGCCCGAGTCGGAAGCGGGTGTACCAGACATTGTCGTAGATCTTCATTCCGACTCGTGGGTCGAGCATGGGTCGGCGCGCCCTCTCTGCTGGGATCGATGCGGAAGGTGCCGGCCGGGACGGCTCCCGGCCGACGCTGGCTCAGGCGCCGAGACTACCACTCGCCCTTGAAATCGCCGACATTCTCGGCGGTGATCTTGGGCATCGGGATGATGTTCCGCTTCTCCGGCAGGCTCTCGCCATTCGCCAGCATGATGGCGAATTTCAGCGCCTGCTTGGCGTCGGTCGTCGGAGACTGGTCCATCGTGCCGTACATCAGGCCGTCGCGGATGGCCTTCAGCCCGTCGATGGTGCCGCCGGTGCCGACGACCTTGATGTCACCGCGCCCGGCGGCCTTGAACACCTCGGCCGCGGCGGCGCCCGTGTTGTCGTCCTGGGCGAAGACGCCGACCATGTCGTCGCCATAGGCGGTCAGGAATGCCTGGGCGACGTCCTTGGCCTTGACCGGATTCCAGTCGGCGGTCTGGGCGCCGAGGATGGTGATGCCGGATTTGAGCTCGGCGAGGCGGTCCTTCAGGCCCTGGGTGCGGAGCAGGGTCGTGCTCTGGCCGGGCGAGCCCTCGATGATCGCGATGCCGCCCTTGCCACCGAGGGAGTCGTTGAGGAGCTCGGCGGCGATGGCGCCCTGGACATAGTCGTCCGGACCGGAATAGCCGGCGAGCAGCGCCTGGCCCGGCTCGGCCGGTTCGTTGGAGACGGCGAGGATCGGAATGCCGGCGTCATGGGCCTTCTTGAGAGCCGGGATCACGGCATTGCCGTCGAGCGAGGTCACCAGCAGGACGTCGACGCCGCGATTGACGAGCGAGTTGATATCGCTGCTCTGCTTGGCGATGTCGCCGTCGGCGCTGAGCGTCACGACCTCGACGCCGTCCATGTCCGCCGCCGCCGCCTCGAGCGCGTTGGTGACCGCTGCGATATAGGGCCAGCCAAGGTTCGGCTGGGAGTGCCCGATGACGATGTCTTCCGCCGAAGCGGCGATCGGAGCGGCGAGAAGTCCCGACGCGACGGCCGCGGCGCCAATTAGTCTGGTCACAGCAAACATTGTTTTCGTTCCTCTTTCGGTTCCACTCTGATGGCCGGTTCGCCGGCCCGGCGGCCTGATCGGGTTTCTCAGCGCGGCCGCAGGCGCATGAGCATGCCGTCCGTGACCACGAGGGCGAACAGCAGCCCGCCGATGGTCATGCGTTGGTAGTAGGACG
>JAGRKY010000539.1:1071-3319 GCA_020442095.1 Bauldia sp. | reverse complement strand
ACCGCCGCGACGACGATGACGGCGACGGTGGGACCGACCGACAGCGCCTTGAAATAGACCAGCGCGAAGGGGATCGCGGTCAGGATCACCGCCAGCACGAAGCCGGTCAGGTAGGCGCGGAGATCGGGGCCCGGGTGCGAAGCGGCATCCTGCATGTCAGAGAACCCCCGGGAGATAGACGATCGAGAAGATGCCGATCCAGACGATGTCGAGGAAGTGCCAGAACAGCGCCAGCCGCATCAGGCGCGACAGGACCGGCACGGTGAGCCCCTTGGTCAGGATCTGGCCGACCATCACCAGGATGGAGAGGATACCGATGCTGACATGGAGCCCATGGGTGCCGACCAGCGTGAAGAAGCCCGACAGGAAACCGCTGCGGTCCGGCGTGGCGCCTTGCGCGATCATCCCGGCGAATTCCTGGAGCTCCATGGCGACGAAACCGAGGCCGAGCACCGCCGTCACCAGCAGCCAGAGGACGACGCCCCGCCGGTTGCCCGCCCTGCCGCAAAGGCTCGCCACGCCGAAGGTCGTGCTCGAGACGAGGAGCAGCATCGTCTCGCCGAAGGTATGCGGCAGGCTGAACAGGTCCTTGCCCGTCGGCCCCCCCGCCGTGCCAACCGACAGCACGACATAGGTCGCGAACAGCAGCGCGAAGATGGCCGAGTCGGTCATCAGGTAGATCCAGAAGCCGAACGCCTTCTCGTCGCGCTGTTCGGGCGTCAGCTCGGGGGCCGCCGCGCTATGGGCCGTCGTATCGGTCATGTCGTTGCCGTGCTCGGGATCGGCGCGCCAGGCTCGCCGAGGGGTATGTCCTCGATATCCGCCGGCGGCTGCGCCTTGGCCAGGTTCGCAAGGTGCTGCGTCTCGATCGCCTCCACCTCCGCCGCCGACATCACATATTCGGTGTTGTCGTTGCTCGCCCGGATGATGACGGTGATTGTCGCGATCACCGCGCAGACGGCGACCAGCCACCACACGTACCAGACCGCCGCGAAACCGAGCACGAAAGCGACCCCGCCGAGCACCGGCCCGAAGGCGCTGTTCTTCGGCAGGGCGATCGGCTCGTAATGGTCGGGTCGCTTGTAGGCGACGCCGCGCTCCTTGAGCTCATGGAAGGCGTCGCGGTCGCGCACTTCCGGCAGCACCGCGAAATTATACGGGGCCGGCGGCGAGGCGGTCAGCCATTCGAGCGACCGGCCATGCCACGGGTCGCCGGTCAGGTCGACCAGCGCCGCCCGGTTCTTGAAGCTCACCGCGATCTGCACGACCAGGAAGATAAGCCCGAACAGGATCAGCACCGCGCCGACGAAGGCGACGATCAGCCAGGGCTGCCAGGCGGCCACGTCGTAATGCTCCATCCGCCGCGGCATGCCCATGAAGCCGAGCAGGTAGAGCGGCATGAAGGCGAGGTAGAATCCGATCACCCAGCACCAGAAGGAGCGCTTGCCCCACTTCTCGTCGAGCCTGAAGCCCATCGCCTTGGGGAACCACAGGTTCAGCGCGGCGAAATAGCCGAACAGCGCGCCCGGGATCAGCATGTTGTGGAAATGCGCCACCAGGAAGGTGGTGTTGTGCATCAGGTAGTCGGCCGGCGGCAGCGCCAGCAGCACGCCGGTCACCCCGCCGATGACGAAGGTGACGATGAAGGCCACCGTGTACATCATCGGCACCGAGAAGCGGATACGCCCCCGGTACATGGTGAACAGCCAGTCGAACACCTTCACCCCGGTCGGCACCGCGATGATCATCGTCGTGATGCCGAAGAACGAATTGACGTTGGCGCTCGACCCCATCGTGAAGAAGTGGTGCAGCCAGACGGTGAAGGAGAGGATGGCGATGGCGCAGGTCGCCCAGACCAGCGAGGTGTAGCCGAACAGCCGCTTCGAGGCGAAGGTGGTGACGACGCTCGAATAGATGCCGAAAGCCGGCAGGATGAGGATGTAGACCTCCGGGTGGCCCCAGATCCACAACAGGTTGGCGAACATCATCATGTTGCCGCCGTCGCCGTTGGTGAAGAAGTGCATGCCGACGGCACGGTCGAGCTCGAGCAGCACGCCGACCACGGTGACCGCCGGGAAGGCGAAGGCCATCAGGATGGCGGTGCAGAACGCCGTCCAGGTGAACAGCGGCATCCGCATGAACAGCATGCCGGGCGCGCGTTTCTTGATGATGGTGACGATGAAGTTGATGCCGGTGAGCGTCGAGCCGATACCCGAGATCAGGACCGCCCATATCCAGTAATCGACCC
>JAGRKY010000539.1:0-860 GCA_020442095.1 Bauldia sp. | reverse complement strand
CCATGAAGAAGATCATGATCGTGCCGTGCGAGGAGAAGATCTGGTCGAAATGGTCGGGCGCCAGGTAGCCGTCGCTGTTGAGCGCGATCGCCTGCTGGGTCCGCATCATGATCGCGTCGATGAAGCCGCGCAGCAGCATGATCAGCGCCAGCGTCACGTACATGATGCCGATCTTCTTGTGATCGACGCTGGTGAACCATTCGCGCCACAGATAGCCCCAGGCGCCAAGCCAGGTGATCACCGCCATCGCCACCAGCGTGCCGCCGACCGTGACGAGCGCGCCGCCCATGGCGATCGGGCTGTAGAACGGCAGCGCGTCGATCGTCAGCCTTCCGAAGAGATCGCCGAACATCCCGCTACTCTCCCCCGCTTGCCTGCTCTTCGGCCGACATTTCGGCGCGCGTCATCGCCGCCATGCCGCTGTCATACTTCTCGATGATGCTCCGAAAGAGGTCCGGTTCGACCGAAGAGAAGTAGGTGACCGGCACCTTGCTGCTCGGCTTGGCGAGGTCCGCATAGGCAGCTGCGTCGAGCGCCTTGCCGTCCGCCTTCGACTTCTCGACCCATGCGTCGAAGTCGTCCGCCGTCATCGCGACCGCCTCGAAGTGCTGATCGGCGAAGCCGTCGCCGCTGTATTGCGAGTTGCGGCCGCGATAGCTGCCGGGCTCGCTGGCGATGAGGTTGAGCTGGCTCTGCATTCCGGCCATGGCGTAGATCTGCCCGGCCAGCGCCGGGACGTAGAAGGAATTCATCACCGTGTCGGAGGTGATCCGCAGCGTCAGCGGCCGCTTCACCGGGAAGGCCATCTCGTTGACCGTCGCTATCCCCTCCTCCGGGTAGATGAACAGCCACTTCCAGTC
>JAGRKY010000538.1:1388-3097 GCA_020442095.1 Bauldia sp. | reverse complement strand
AGATCGCCATCAGGATGGTGCCGCGGGTGCGCGACTGGAGATTCTCCTCGGTGGTGTCCGGCGGACGGTCGCCGAACATCGGCTTGAGCGCCGCCTCGAAGCCCTCGACCGGACCGACGATCGGCACCTGGTCGTAGCGGACGGCAAGGTTCTCGGCGAGCGCGGCCGCGTCGGTCAGACTTTCGCCCGAGGTATAGTGATAGGGCAGCATCACGCAGTGGACCCGCTCGGGACCGAGCGCATCGACGGCCATCACCGCGCAGACCGCGGAATCGATGCCGCCGGAGAGGCCGAGGACGATGCCGGGGAAGCCGGTCTTGTTGACGTAGTCCCGCAAGCCCAGCACACATGCCCGCCAGTTTGCCTCTTCCAGGTCGGGGAGCGCGGCGAAGGTGCCGTCGGCGCAACGCCATGCGCCCTCGCCTTCGCGCGTCCAGGTGACCGTCGCGGTCGCCTCGACGAACTGGGGCATCTGGAAGGCGAGCGTCCGGTCGCCATGGAGCGCGAAGGAGCCGCCGTCGAAGACAAGCTCGTCCTGGCCGCCGCACTGGTTGATGTAGACCAGCGGCAGGCCGGTCTCGACCACGCGGGCAATCGCGACCTGCTGCCGGGCGTCGGCCTTGCCCTGCCAATAGGGCGACCCATTGGGGACGACGAGCAGTTCGGCGCCGGTCTCGAGCAGGCATTCGCAGACCTGCTCGAACCAGATGTCCTCGCAGACCGGCAGCCCGAGCCTGATGCCGCGGAAATCGACCGGCCCGGGCAGCGGCCCCGGCTCGAAGACCCGCAACTCGTCGAAGACGCCGTAGTTCGGCAGCTCGACCTTGTAGCGCATCGCCTGGATGCCGCCCCCATCGAGCAAAGCCACCGCATTATAGACCTTGCCGCCCTCGGGCCATGGCGTGCCGATCACAACACCAGGGCCGCCATCGGCGGTATCCGCAGCGAATGCCTCGATCGCCTCGCGGCAGGCATCCTGGAATGCCGGCTTGAGGACGAGGTCCTCCGGCGGGTATCCCGCAATGAAGAGTTCCGAGAAAGCCACGAGATCGGCACCGGCGGCGGCGGCGGTCTGCCGCGCGGCCCGGGCCTTGGCGAGGTTCCCGTCAATGTCGCCGACGATCGAGTCGAGCTGGGCGACGGTGATGCGGATGGTATCGGTCAGGTTTGCTGCCATATCGCCGGTTTAGCGCGACCGCCGATGGCGGGCAATCGTCAAGCGCCTCGCCCAGCGCCTCCCAAGACACGTTCGTCGCGGGATGCAAGCGACTGCTTGCGGGCAGGCCCCGCCAAAAGGCCTGTGCCAGACGGCGGGACCGTGCGCGGCAGAACGGCGGATGGCCGTTGCCTCAGGCGCGTATCTCCTGTCGCTGGAAGACGACATAGGCGATGGTGAAGACGACGATCATCGCCGCGATCAGTCCGGCAAGCTGTGGCCAGACAAGCAACGCGCTCTGCGAGAAGGGCAGCGGAGCTCCCATGATCGCACCCTGCAACTGACCGAAGAAGATCAGTCCGAGGGCCCGGGTCGCCGGGTTGAGGAGCCCGAGGGTCATCTCGCCGAAAAGGGTGAAGGGCGAGACCCGCGCGAGACCCTGCTGGAGCTCGGCATTGTGCACCACTGACATCGGGTCGAACTGATCGACCGGGACGACGGCGCTGGCGATCAGCGGCGCCAGCATCGACCAGAAGACGGTGAACAGCAGCCA
>JAGRKY010000538.1:0-1335 GCA_020442095.1 Bauldia sp. | reverse complement strand
AGCAGCGCGACCGCGAGCCACACGCCGCTATAGGCGATGCAGCAGAGCAGGAAGCCGATGCCACGCAGTACCTCCTCCCCACTCGGCGGCTGGCCGAGGGTCAGGATGCCGAGGCCGGTGACCAGAAGCCACAGGGTGACGAGGCATATGGTGAGGACGATCAGGCCGCCGACGAATTTCCCGGCAAGCAGCGCGTCGCGATAGATCGGCTGGGCGAGGATGCGGCTCATGGTGCGGCGGCTGTATTCGCCGTTGATCGCATCGAAGGCGAGCGCGATGGCCAGCAGCGGCAGCAGGAAGCCGAGGAAGGAAACGAACGACGGCAGCGGCTGCTTGGCAGTGGTGAAGAGGCGGAGGAACAGGAAGGGATCCTGGCCCACCGTGTTCTTGATCTCGCCGATAGCGCCATAGATGGCGCCGACCGCGGTGAGCAGCACCAGCAGCATCGCAAGATGCATGCGGGCGCTGGTCATATGGTCGGCGGCCTCCTTCAGGGCGACCGTCGACAGGCCGGTGAAAGGCGATCCCTCACGCCGCATCGGACAACTCCTCCTGCGCGAAATAACGGCTGTAGACCTCGTCGAGGCTCGTCCGGCTGAGGGTCATGTTGCGCAACCCTCCCCCGGCCTCGATCACCCGTCGTGCGATCTCTTCCCTCAGGTCGCGATCGGCGTCGATCCGGCTGTGGCCGTGATCCGACTCGACGATGGTGGCGACGCCGTCCATTCCCGCGAGCACGCGGGCGACATCGATGCCTTCGGTCTCGAGCTCGACGACGTAGGCGCCGCCGAGGACATCCCTGGCCAGCTCGTCGACCGGCCCGACCAGGCCGACCCGTCCCTTGCGGAACAGCGCCACCCGGTCGCAGATCGATTGCACGAGGCCGAGCAGATGGGAGGACAGCAGAACCGTCATCCCCTCCGCCTTGAGGTTGAGGATCAGGGCGAGCAGCTCGCTTGTGCCCTGCGGGTCGAGGCCGTTGGTCGGCTCGTCGAGAATCGCGACACGCGCGTCCTTGACCAGGAGTTCCGCAACGCCCAGCCGCTGGCGCATGCCATGCGAGAAGGTCGAGACACGGCGATCCGCCACCTCGGCAAGCCCGACGATGGCGAGCGCCCGATCGATCCGCCCGGCCGCATCCTCGGAAGCGAGCCCGATGAGTCGCGACGTATAGGCAAGGTTTTCCCGCGCCGAGAGGGTGTCGTAGAAGCCGACCTGATCGGGCAGATAGCCGACCCGGCGCTTCACCTCCAGCGGCTGGCGGAGCGGATCGAATCCGAGCACCCGCACCGTGCCGCCGCTCGGCTCTGTCAGGCCGAGCAGCATGAGGATCGT
>JAGRKY010000049.1 GCA_020442095.1 Bauldia sp. | reverse complement strand
AGTGGAGGATCGGCGCGTCGATCGGGCCGATCTGCAATTCGATCGCCCGGGTATCGGCGAAGGGCTCGGCGAGCGGGATGTCCTGCCAGCCGAAGCGCGGCTTGCCCATGTCGACGGTGACGAGGTTGGGCCGCCCGGTGTCGAAGGCCTTGAGCAGGCCCGCCGAAGTCTCGATCGTCGCGGCCTTGCCGCCGGTCTCGCCCATCAGCAGCCAGCCGACGCAGCGGGTGGCGTTGCCGCAGGCCTCGACCTCGCCGCCGTCGCGATTGTGGATGCGCATCAGCGCGTCCGAGCCGTTCCGGGACGGCTCGATGGTAATCATCTGATCGAAGCCGATTCCATCCCGTCCGCCGAGCGCCCGGATGGCGTCCGCGGACAGCCCGGCGGGCGTCTCACGCCCGTCCAGAATGGCGAACTCGTTGCCGAGGCCGTTCATCTTGCGAAAGGGGATCGCGCCGGACATGTCTTCGGACCGTTTCTGGAACCAGCGTTATATGGCTGAAAGCCGGGCGGATTGCCAGTCGTTCTCGTTGTCCCGCCCCGGCTGCTACACGAAGGGATCAAGAGGAATTGAATATTGCGGATCGCTGCCCCGGCCTATGGTTTCTCCCAAGCTGACCGGCGGGACAGATCCCGATCGGCGGGTCAAACGGGAGAAGAGACATGGGAGCCTCATGCATTGCCGGGTCGGAAAGGGCCCTGCCCATCGCGATTACGCTGGCGGCGGCCGTCATCGGGCTCGATCTTCTTTGCGCCAGCGTCGGCGCCCATGCCGCCGAGGAGCCGACCGTCATTCCGCCGCCCGTTGTCGACGAGACCGCGGCCGCCGGCGGGCTTGAGACGGCCGTCGTTGCCGGCGGGTGCTTCTGGGGCGTCCAGGCGGTTTTCCAGCATGTCGAGGGAGTCGAGAATGCCGTCTCGGGCTATGCCGGCGGGACGACCCCCGACCCGACCTATCACGAGGTCAGCAGCGGCCGGACCGGCCACGCCGAGTCGGTCGAGATCACCTACGACCCCTCGAAGGTGACCTACGGCCAGCTGCTCCAGGTCTTCTTCTCGGTGGCGCACGACCCGACCCAGCTGAACCGCCAGGGGCCGGATACCGGCACGCAATACCGTTCGGCGGTCTTCTTCACCAACGAAGAACAGCGGAAGGTTGCAAGCGCCTATGTCGAGCAGTTGAACGAGGCCGGCGTCTATCCCGAGCCGATCGTGACACAGCTCGCCGACCTCGACAGCTTCTATGCGGCCGAGGATTACCACCAGGACTACGCCTTCTATAACCCCACCCAGCCCTACATCGCGTGGAACGACCTGCCGAAGGTGGAAAACCTGCAGATGATGTTCCCCAAGTTGTGGCGGGATGAGCCGAAGCTGGTGGGGGCCGGCGGAAACAGCTGATTTCGCAGCGCTTTCCGCGCCGTCAAATCAGTGTCATGGAACTCCGCTTAGGTTCCGGGTGAAACGCCGGCCCTTTTCTTTCTGGACCGGTATTCATACCGATATTTCTATTGCGCATATCCCGCTCGCGGACGGCACGATAATGTCGCTCCGCGAGCATTTTTCTTCCAGCGGATCAGCGTGTTACCAGCGCCCGGTCAGGCTGACGCCGACGACGTCGAGGTCGTTGGTCATCGTTGCCTTGAGCACGCCTTGCGCGTCGGCGACGTCGATTGTCGCGTCCGTGTACCAGATGTGGGCATAGGAGGCCGAAAGGCTCATGCCGCCGGGGAACTGATGGGTCAGCCCGACACCGAGGATGGTGCGGTCGCCGTCAGGGCTCACCGTGTTGGCCGCGCCGTCGGCGACCGCGTTCTCCCAGCCGAAGCCGGCGGTCAGGCTGGTCCGCTCGGTCGCCTGGTACCGGCCGCCGAGCGAGAAGAACCAGGTGTCGTTCCATTCCTGGGCGCGGATCACGTCGGGATAGAAGGCGTCGAAGTGGATATGGAAGCCTTCGAAGACGCTCCAGTCGCTCCATTCGGCTTCGCCGAGCAGGGTCAGCCGGTCGGTCAGTTGCTGCTCGAGGCCGGCGCTGATGACGGTCGGGGTCCTGTAATTGTAGGAGACCGGGATCGCGAGGGGCGAACCGACGATGCCGGCCGCACCGCGTACGCTGTGGGTGATCTGCGACCGGTAGCCGAGCCCGAGCCGGGTTCCCGGCAGCGGGTCCCAGGTGAGGCCCGCGGTCCAGCCGACGCCGACATCGCTGCCCTGAAGATATCCCTTCGCCACCCCGAAGGGGGTGACCTCCATGCGCCTGTTGTCGATGTCGATGCCCTGGACGTCGAGGCCGAAGGCGATCGCGAACCGGTCGCCGATGCGCCGGGCGATGGTCGGTGTCAGGTTCCAGCTGATCATCGAGGTCTTGAGAAGCTGGTATTCGCCGGCCCATTGCGGCCGGCTTTCGATCTTCACGGCGAAGGGCGCGCTGAAGCCGATGCCGATCGTCGTCCTGTCGTTGACCTGATGGGTCGCGTAGATCGCCGGCGCGATGGCGTCGTCCGCCATGCTGCCGGAATTGCCGAGTGGTTTCAGGTTCTTGCCGGAAGGCGATTGCGCCTTCTCCACCTGGATCGACACGTCGGGGAAGAACATCCGGCCGTCGACGGTCACCACCGTTCCGGTGAGGTCGGCGATGACGGCCGGATTGTAGAACATATAGGAGGCGTCATGGCCGTAGGCCGCAGCGCCCGCAAAGGCGCTACCCATGGCGGCGGTCGACTGCTCGCGGACGTAGAATCCGCCCGCTTTGGCGGGCGTTCCCCCACTCGCGATGACCAGCGCCAGCGCGGCCGTGCAGCCGCAGACGTGCCGCATTGCCTTCTCCCCCATGCCCGCCGGTCAGGTTAATCGTCCGTCATGCCCATGGTCAAAGCCTTTGCGCTTCCTGAAATGGCGGTTTCCTCGCGACCGCGTCGGGCCGTTCCGGTTGACTCGGTGGCGGTGGGGACGTAAACCCCCGGCGAACTCTGAAAAGAGCAACGACGATCAAACGCCGACCGGGACGGGATCCCGGAGGTTAACGTCCGCCAGCGCGATGCGCCCGCGGGCGCCAATTGCTTATGAGAATCGCGGTTCGCCGGTTGCGGCGGGTCGTGCCGGCAACGACATAGAAGACCTGACGCGGCCAACGGCGACGAAGAGATGTTCGATACCCTTTCGGAACGGCTCGGTTCGATCTTTGACAAGCTCACCAAGCGTGGCGCCCTGTCGGAGTCGGACGTCAACGAGGCAATGCGCGAGGTTCGCCGGGCGCTGATCGAGGCCGACGTCGCGCTCGACGTCGTCCGGTCCTTCACCGATCGCGTGAAGGCCAAGGCGGTCGGCCAGGAGATCGTCAAATCGGTCACGCCCGGCCA
>JAGRKY010000537.1 GCA_020442095.1 Bauldia sp. | reverse complement strand
GCTGTGGAGCGTCGTCGCGCTCGCTATCGCCGGGCTGATCCTCACCAACCTCTATCGCGAGACCGTCGAGCGCGCCTTCGACGAGCGGCTCAGCGTCTATCTCAGGACGCTGGTCGGCAACCTCGCCGACCAGGACCCGGCCGACCTCTCCGACCCCGGCAATCTCGGCGAGCCCCGCTTCGAGCTGACCTATTCCGGCTGGTACTGGCAGGTCCGCGAGGCGGACGAGGGGCCCGTGGTCCTCGCCTCGACCTCGCTCTTCACCGACACGCTCGATTTCGCCGAGGCGCGCAACGAGACCGACTTCAACGGCATGACCAGCGGCGCGCTGGTCGGGCCGGACAACCAGTCGCTCAGGGCGCTGACCCTCACCGTCACCTTCGGCGACCACCGCTACGACGTGCTGGTCGCAGGCGACGCGGGCGAGACGGCGGAGGAGATCCGCACCTTCCGCCGCAGCGTGATCCTGACGCTCAGTATCTTCGGCATCGGGCTGGTTCTGGCGACGCTGGCCCAGACCCGCTGGGGGCTGCGGCCGCTCGATAATGTCCGCCGCGGGCTGGCCGCCTTGCGGAGCGGCAAGGAGGCGCGCTTCGAGGGGCCGTTCCCGGCCGAAATCGAACCGCTCGCCAAGGAGTTGAACGCGCTTCTTGAATCAAATCGTCAGATCGTCGAGCGCGCGAGAACCCAGGTCGGCAACCTCGCCCATGCGCTGAAGACGCCGCTCAGCGTCATCACCAACGAGGCGCGGGCAGGCTCCGGTCCGCTCGCCGAAAAGGTCGCCGAGCAGGCCGAGATCATGCGCATGCAGGTCAACCACTATCTCGACCGCGCCCAGATCGCGGCGCGCTCCAAGGTGATCGGCGCGGTGACCGAGGTGACGCCGGCGGTGGCGAGCCTGGCGCGGGCGATGCGCCGCATCCACGAGGATCGCGGCCTCGAGCTCACGGTCGAATCGCCGGAGGGCGCGCGGTTCCATGGCGAGAAGCAGGACTTCGAGGAGATCGTCGGCAACCTCGTCGACAATGCCTGCAAATGGGCGACGTCGAAGGTGGCGGTCGCCATCGCCTACGAGGCGCCGTCGGGCGCCTCGCCGGGCAGGCTCGCCGTCGTGATCGATGACGACGGCCCGGGCCTGACGGCCGAACAGCGCGAGGAGGTGACGCGGCGGGGCCGCCGTCTCGACGAGACGAAGCCGGGATCCGGGCTCGGCCTCTCCATCGTCACCGAGCTGGTCCAGCTCTACCAGGGCGCCTGCACCCTCGACTCTTCGCCGCTCGGGGGGCTCAGGGTTTCCGTCAGCTTGCCGGCGGCTTGAGCCGCACACGATCTCAATTCCGCCATCGTGACATGGGACGAGCATCGTCCTAGAATTGGTCCTGTTCCAGGTTCGAGAGGCGGCGGGTATGGCGCGCGTTTCAGCGCTTTTGGTGGTGTCGGGTATCCTGGCCCTTGCCGGGTGCAGCCAGACGACGACCGGGGCACCGCAGGCCCTGGCGGTGACCGGCGATTCGATCGCCGGGGCCGGGCCCAATCCGGCCGAGGCCGCGGCAACCGCCGCGATCGGCATTCCCCTCGACAAATCCGCGGAACGCAAGGCGCACGAGGCGGAAATGCGGGCCCTCGAGCATGGCCGCACCGGCGTGCCGGTCGCCTGGCGGAGCGGCAAGTTCCGTGGCGAGGTGACGCCGGGGGCGATGTATCAGGTCAACGCCTATACCTGCCGCGATTTCACCCAGACGGTCTATGTCGCCGGCCAGCCCCCGCAGGCGACGCGCAACACGGCATGCCGGCAGGCGGACGGAAACTGGAAGCCGGTCAGTTAAGGGCACACCCTGCAAATTCAGGCCCGCGAAATGTGCTCTGGCCCTTTCTTCCGCATATTCCGGGCGCAAAAGTGCCTACACTTTTGCTGAACATGCTCCGACCGGTGCGTCGATCCGCCGGCCATCGTTGCGGTAAATCGCTGCTAGACCAGGGCGCGCGGCCTGATTCCGCGTCCCGCGAACGGAAATGTGAACCCGCGGCTCGGGCGAATTGCGTTAGACGGACACGATGATTTTCTGGGTGATCATGGCGGTTCTGGCGGCCTCCGTATCGCTGTCGGTCCTGATGCCTCTCTACCGGACCCGCCAGGCCGGGCGGCGGCTGGCCGAGCAGGAGGTCTCCGTCTATCGCGACCAGCTCGGCGAGATCGACCGCGACGTCGAGCGCGGGCTGATCGCCCGATCCGAGGCCGATGCCGCCCGCAACGAGATCGCCCGCCGGCTGATCAAGGCCGGCAGTGACGTGCCGGAGGCGGGGGAAACGGAGCCGGCTGCCCCGCGCGCCGAAAGGTCCCGCCAGATCGCCGGCATCCTGGCCGTGGTCGTGATGCCGATCGCCGCGGTCGGGCTCTACCTCTACGTCGGGTCGCCCGACCTTCCGGACGCCCCGCTCGAGGCGCGCCTTTCGGCGCCGCCCGAACAGCAGGACACAGCGGCGCTTCTGGTGCGGGTGGAAAAGCACCTCGTCGACAATCCCGACGATGCGCAGGGATGGCAGGTGGTGGCGCCGGTCTATGTCCGGATGGGCCGCTATGATGCCGCGGCGAACGCCTATCGCAACATCGTGCGGCTCGCCGGCAGTACCTCGGAGAATGAGATGGCGCTCGGCGAGGCGCTGGTCCGGGCCAATTCCGGCACCGTGAACGGCGAGGCCAAGGCCGCCTTCGAGCGCGCCGGGGCGCTCGACCCGCAGATGATCGGCCCGCGATTCTACCTGGCGCTTGCCAAGGGACAGGACGGCGACACCGGGACGGCGATCGCCGACCTCCAGTCGCTGATCGCGGATTCGCCGCCCGACGCGCCGTGGCTCGGCTCGGTCCGGCAGGTGATCGCCCATCTCGAATCGGTCGGCGAGACCCCGCGCGGGCCCTCCGCCGCGGACATCGAAGCGGCCGGCGAGATGACCGCCGACGACCGGTCGGCGATGATCGAGGGAATGGTGGCGCAGCTCGCGAGCCGGCTGGAGGCGGAACCCGATGACGCAGCCGGTTGGGCGCGGCTGGTGCGGTCCTATATGGTTCTCGGGCGGCCCGACGACGCGCGGGCGGCGCTCGGCCAGGCACGTGCTGCGCTGGCGGGCGACGAGGCAAAGCTTGCCCAGGTCGAATCGGCGGCGACGGCTTCCGGTTTGAGCGAGTGAGCGGACGATGAAGGAGGACGCATGACCCGCAAGCAGCGCCGGCTGACGCTGATCGGGGTTGCCGGTGTGGTCCTGGCCTGCGCGGCCGGGCTGGTGCTTTACGCCATGTCCGACCGGATCGTCTTCTTCAATTCGCCGAGCGATCTTGCCGAAAAGGCGATGCCGCCGGGCACCCGGATCCGGCTCGGCGGGCTCGTGGTCACCGGCAGCGTCGTCAAGAGCGACGACGGCGGCGTCACGTTCGACGTAACCGACGGCGCGGCGACGGTGGCGGTTGCCTATCGCGGCATCCTCCCGGACCTCTTCGACGAGGGGCAGGGGGTGGTCGCCGAGGGGCTGGTCGGCACAGACGGCGTCTTCGCCGCCGATACCGTGCTCGCCAAGCACGACGAGAAATACATGCCGCGCGAGGTGGTCGACGCGCTGAAGGCGCAGGGCGTCTGGAAACACGACGGCACCATGCCGACCGCGGCAGCGGCGCAATGACGGCCGGCTCGCCCGTTCCATCGTCGCTGCGTGCTTCGAGGCTCGCTTCGCTCGCACCTCAGCATGGCGAAGAGGATTGCCTTGGCGTGCATCCTGGCCATCCTGAGGTGCCCGGCGAAGCCGGGCCTCGAAGGACGCAAGTCCGGGACGGCAGGGCATGATCGCCGAACTCGGTCATTTCGCCCTTGTCCTCGCCTTCGTGCTCGCGGTGGCGCAGTCGACGCTGCCCTTCTGGGGGGCGCTGCGCGGCGATCCGCGGCTGACGGCGGTCGCGGGGCCCGCGGCGGTGACCCAGTTCCTGCTCGTCGGCATCGCCTTCGCCGCGCTGGTCCACGCCTATATCGTCTCCGACTTCTCGCTCCTCAACGTTGCCGAGAATTCGCATTCGCAGAAGCCGCTGCTCTTCAAGATCACCGGCACCTGGGGCAACCACGAGGGCTCGATGCTCCT
>JAGRKY010000536.1 GCA_020442095.1 Bauldia sp. | reverse complement strand
AGGCAATGGGCGAACTGGCCGAGGCCGATCGAGGCGGAATCGCCGTCGCCGGAAACGCCGAGATAGATGAGCTCGCGGTTGGCAAGGCTGGCGCCCGTCGCTACCGAGGGCATGCGGCCGTGGACGCTGTTGAAGCCATGGCTCTGGCCGAGGAAATAGGTCGGCGTCTTCGACGAGCAGCCGATGCCCGACATCTTGGCGACCTTGTGCGGCGGCAGGTCGAGCTCGAAGCAGGCCTGGATGATCGCCGCCGAGATGGAATCGTGTCCGCACCCGGCGCAGAGCGTCGAGACCGGTCCCTCATAGTCGCGGCGGGTGAAGCCCAGCCGGTTCTTCGGCAGGTTGGGATGATGCAGCTTCGGCTTGACGAGATAGGTCATGACGCCTGTTTCCTGAACGGGGTCACCTTCAGCGCGGCGAGGTGTTCGCCGATGGCGCGGGTGATGAACCGCGCGGTGATCGGCGTGCCGTCATAGTGCAGGACCGGCACCAGCCGCGACGGGTCGGTGTTCAACTCGTTGACGAGAAGGGTGCGCATCTGGGCGTCGCGGTTCTGCTCGACGACGAAGACGAAATCGTGATCGGCGATGAAATCGGCGACGCTCTCGTGGAAGGGGAAGGCGCGCAGCCGCAAGAGGTCGAGCGGGTGGCCGTTGCTGCCGATCATCTCCACCGCCTCGTGCATCGCCGGGGTGGTGGAGCCGTAATAGATAACGCCGATCCGCGCCGGCTCGTCGGCATCCTTGCGGACGGGGGCCGGCACCAGGTTGCGGGCGGTCTCGAACTTGCGCAGCAGCCGCTGCATGTTCTCGACATAGTCGGCGCCTTCCTCGCTGTAGCGCGCGTAGCGCGTCTTCGAGGTGCCGCGGGTGAAGAAGGCGCCCTTGTTATGGTGGGTGCCGGGATAGGTGCGATAGGCGATGCCGTCGCCGTCGACATCGAGGTAGCGGCCGAATTCCTTGCCGGACTCGAGTTCCTCGGCGGTCATCACCTTGCCGCGATCGTAGCGGCGGCCTTCTTCCCAGACGAGCGGCTCGCAGAGCCATTCGTTCATGCCCATGTCGAGATCGAGCATGACGAAGATCGGCGTCTGGAGGCGGTCGGCGAGATCGAAGGAGGTGGCGGCGAAGGAGAAGCACTCGTTCGGGTCGGCCGGCAGCAGCAGGACATGCTTGGTGTCGCCGTGCGAGGCATAAGCGCAGATGGTGAGGTCCGACTGCTGGGTGCGGGTCGGCATGCCGGTCGACGGGCCGCCGCGCTGGACGTCGAAGATCACCGCCGGAATCTCGGCGAAATAGGCGAGGCCGATGAATTCCTGCATCAGCGAGATGCCGGGGCCGGCGGTCGCGGTGAAGGCGCGGGCACCGTTCCATGACGCGCCGATCACCATGCCGATCGAGGCGAGCTCGTCCTCGGCCTGGACGATGGCGTATTGCGCCTTGCCGGAGACCGGGTCCTTGCGATGGCGCTTGCAATGCTTGCCGAAGGACTCGGCCAGCGAGGTCGAGGGGGTGATCGGATACCAGGCGGCGACGGTCGCGCCGCCATAGACGCAGCCGAGGCCGGCGGCGTCGTTGCCCTCGAGGAAGATGCGGTCGCCGACCGCATCGGCACGGCGGAGCTTGAGGTCGATGCCGCCTTCGCCGAAGGCTTCCCGCGTGGCGTCGCGGCCGAGGGCAAGCGCCTCGATATTCGGCGGGACCAGCTTCTCCTTGCCCCTGAACTGCTCTGCGATCAGCTTTTCCACCTCGACGGCCTCGATGCCGAGCAGCTCGGCAAGGGCGCCGACATAGATGATGTTCTTGAAGAGCTGGCGCTGGCGCGGATCGGAATAGCGCGCGTTGCAGATCGAGGTCAGCGGCAGGCCGAGCACGGTGATGTCGCTGCGGAACTTCGAAGCTGGCATCGGCTTGGTCGAATCGTAGAAGAGGTAGCCGCCGGCATCGATCTCCGCGACGTCCTTGTCCCAGGTCTGCGGGTTCATCGCGACCATCAGGTCAACGCCGCCGCGCCGGCCAATATGACCGGCCTCGGAGACGCGGACCTCGTACCAGGTCGGCAGGCCCTGGATGTTGGACGGGAAGATGTTGCGCGAGGCGACGGGCACGCCCATCCGCAGGATCGAGCGGGCGAACAGCCGGTTGGCGCTCGATGATCCGGAACCGTTGACGTTGGCGAATTTGACGACGAAGTCGTTGACGCGGATGTGGCGGGAAGGTTCGGCGTTCATTGGTATCGTCCGGCTTCTCCCGCATGAGCCATGTCGAGGAGGAATTTCCGCATGTCCCAGGCCCCGGTCGGGCAGCGTTCGGCACAGAGGCCGCAATGCAGGCAGACGTCCTCGTCCTTGGCCATGATCCGCCCGGTCTTGAGCGCGGCCGAGACGTAGATCGCCTGTTCGAGGTTGCTTGCCGGCGCCGTCAGCCTGTGACGGAGATCGGCTTCGGGACCGTTGGAAGTGAAGGTGATGCAGTCGGTCGGGCAGATGTCGACGCAGGCGTCGCATTCGATGCAGAGCTTGTCGGTGAAGACCGTCTGCACGTCGCAGTTCAGGCAGCGCTGGGTCTCCTCGTAGCCGATCTCGCGATCGAAGCCGAGCTCGACCTCGGCCGAGATGTCGGCGAGCGCGACCACCTGGTCGCGGAGCGGCACCTTGCGCCTTTCCTCGAGCGAGATCTCGTTGTCGTAGCTCCACTCGTGGATGCCCATCTTCTGGCTGCCGAGGGTGACATGCGGCGGCGGCCGCTCGGCGACGTCGCGGCCGTTGCAGAAAGCGTCGATCGAGATCGCGGCCTGCTGGCCCTGGGCGACCGCCCAGATGATGTTCTTCGGGCCGAAGGCCGC
>JAGRKY010000535.1 GCA_020442095.1 Bauldia sp. | reverse complement strand
CCGGGACGATCCCTTCCAAGGCCCTGATCGCCGCGGCCAACCGCTACGAGGCCTTGCGAAGCGGCCCGCTTCTCGGCGTCACCGGCGCTCCCCTCCAGGTCAATCTGGCCAAGGTCCACGAGCATATCCGCTCGGCGATGGACGCGGTCGCCGCCAATAATTCGGCCGAAAGGCTCTCCGCACTCGGCGTGACGGTGATCCGGGCGCCGGTCCGCTTCGTCGATCAACGAACCGCCGTCGCGGGCGATGCGACCATTCGCGCCAGGCGTTTCGTGATCGCGACCGGCGCGAGACCGGCGGCTCCCCGGATTCCCGGCATCGAGGACGTCGACTGCCTGACCTTCGACACCCTTTTCGACGCGACGCGGAAGATGGGCCACCTGATCGTGCTGGGCGCCACCCGCTACGGGCTCGAGCTCGCCCAGGCCTATACCCGGCTCGGCATCGACGCCACCGTCATCGACGACCGCCCCGCCCTTGCCGACCAGGATCCCGAGCTCGTCGCCCTGGTCCTCGAGCGCCTCCACGCGGAAGGCATCCGGATTCGCGACAGGACACCGATCGTCGCTGTCGCCCGGCGGCGGGGCGGCGTGCGCGTCACGGTCGCCGGGCGCTCGGAAGGCGAGGAAATCCCCGTCGACGGCAGCCATCTCCTGCTCGCCACCGGAAGCAGGCCTAATGTCGACGGCCTGTCGCTCGACCGGGCCGGCATCGAACTGGACGAATCCGGCATCAAGGTCGATCGCCAGCTCCGAACCACCAACAGCCGCGTCTATGCGATCGGCGACGTGGTCGCGGGTGCACCGAGCGTCAGCCGTGCGGAACACCACGCGGATATCGTGGTGAAGTCGGCGCTGCAGCACGCCCTGGTGCGCGGCGATCCCGACGCGGCGCCGGCCCAGGTCCTGACTGACCCGCCGCTTGCCTCGGTCGGGCTTCGCGAGTCCGAGGCCGAGCACAGGCACAGGAGCATAAGGGTCCTGCGGCTCCCGTTCAGCGAGAGCGACCTCGCCCAGACCGAGCGCGCCACCGCCGGGCTGATCAAGGTGATCGCGACCGATCGCGGACAGATCGTCGGCGCGGCCGCGGTCGGCCGCGAGGCCGGCGAGATCATCGCCCTGTGGTCGCTGGCGATCGCCAACCGTCTGGATATCTCGGCAATCCAGTCCTTCGTCGCCCCCTATCCAACCCGCTCGGACATATCGCGCCGCGCCGCCGCGACTTTCACGGGCCTTGGTTTGACGCCCCAGCCGAAGTGGCGCATCATTGATTTGCTTAGAAAATTCGGCGGATAGGCGATGGACGACCGTCCACGAAACCCGCAGACCGAGACAATCGCACCTCAGACAGCGTCGAAGATGCCCCGCGCCCGCCGCGGCAGGGGCCTGTCATGGAAGCTGCTGATCCTGACCCTGCTCTTCATTTCGGTGAGCGCGGTCCTGATCTACGTCCCCTCGATCGCCAACTTCCGCCTGACCTGGCTCTCCGACCGGCTGGCGATGGCCGATACCGCCAGCGTCGTGCTGGCCGCCGCCGATACGGTCGATATCCCCCGCGATATCCAGGACCAGCTGCTCGCGGCGGTCGGCGCCACGGCGATCGCCATCCGCAACGGTTCGGTCAGCCGGCTGATCACGACCGACGACATGCCGCACGAGGTCGACCGGACCGTCGATCTCAGGATGATGGAGCCGGTTGCCGACATCTTCGATGCCTTCGAGACGCTGCTCGCGCCGGATGAGCGGATGCTGCGGGTCATCGGCAATTCGCGCAACAGCGGCTCCGTCGAGCTGGTCATCACCGATACGCCGCTCCGCGACGCGATGCTGAGCTACTCCGCCCGGATCCTGTGGCTCGCCGTGCTGATCTCGGTGATCCTGTCGGGCCTCCTCTTCCTCAGCGTCGGCCGCATGTTCGTGCAGCCGATGCGGCGGCTGTCGCAGAACATGGTGGCCTTCTCGGAGGCGCCGGACGACACCTCGCGGGTGATCACGCCGAGCGGCCGCGGCGACGAGATCGGCGTCGCCGAGGAGCATCTCGCCTCGATGCAGCACGACCTCCAGACAACGCTTCGCGAGCAGCGCCACCTGGCCGATCTCGGCCTCGCCGTGTCGAAGATCAACCATGATCTCCGCAACATGCTGGCCTCGGCCCAGCTTTTCTCGGACCGTCTGGGCAGCCTCCCCGACCCCACCGTCCAGCGTTTCGCACCGAAGCTGATCGGGGCCCTCGACCGGGCCATCTCCTATTGCCAGAACACGCTCGCCTATGGCCGGGCCCGCGAGGCACCGCCGGAGCGCCGCCTGCTGGCGCTCGACCGTCTGGTCGACGATGTCGCGGACGTGCTCGGCCTCGTCGGACATCCGACGATCGCTTTCGAAAACGCCGTGCCGGAAGGGCTCGAGGTCGACGCCGATCCCGACCAGCTGTTCCGCATCCTGGTCAACCTCGGGCGCAACGCCGTCCAGGCGCTCGAGAGCGATCCCTCCCCGGCCATCATCCGACGCCTGACGATCTCGGCCGAACGCCACAACGGCGACGCGGTGATCCGGGTCGACGATACCGGTCCGGGCGTCCCGGAGGCGGCGCGCGCCAATCTCTTCCGCGCTTTCCAGGGCACGG
>JAGRKY010000534.1 GCA_020442095.1 Bauldia sp. | reverse complement strand
TCGCCGGCGAGCGACTTGGCCGCGGTCGCGCGCAGCGCCTTGGCGTCGGGACCGTCCGCGCCGGCATCCGGTGCGAACCGGAAGCCGGACAGCGTGCCGATGTGCTGGCCCTCTACCAGCACGTCGCCGTCGGAGGTGATCTCCGCTTCGAGCATCGTCTTCTCTTTCAGTCGTCTCATGAGCACGCTCGTCCGACGATCCACGAAACGGGCGGTCAGCCGCTCGTGGAGCGCATCGGACAGACGATCCTCTATCGCGCGCGTGCGCTCCTGCCAATGGGCGGGGTCACCAAGCCAATGGGGGCGATTGGCGGCGAAGGTCCAGGTGCGGATGTGGGCGACGCGGTTGGCGAGGGTGTCGATGTCGCCGTCGTCGCGGTCGGCGAAGGCGACCTGGCTGGCAAACCAGTCGTCGGCGATGCGGCCGTCGCGGGCGAGGAAGCCGAAGATGGTGGTGACCAGCTCGGCGTGATTGGCCGGCGCGATCTTGCGGTAGTCGGGGATCTGGCAGACGTCCCAGAGCATGGAGACATTGTCGCGCGAGGTCGCGGCGTCGCGAATCTCGGCGCTGCGGCTGACGGTCTCGAGAACGGTGACGTCGACGGTCGGCGGCGCCTTGGTCAGGGCCGGACCGGGCGGCGCCTGGTCGAGGCTCGCCTTGAGGGCGTCGAGCGAGGAGAAGTCGAGATCGCGGCTCCGCCACTGAACGGTCTTCACCGGATCGAATTCGTGGCTCTCGAGGGCGGCGACCAACTCGTCGGGAAGGGGATCGACCCGGCCGGTGACGCCGAAGGTGCCGTCGCGCATGTGGCGGCCGGCGCGTCCGGCGATCTGGCCGAATTCCGAGGCGGTGAGGCGGCGGTACTGGAAGCCGTCGAACTTGCGGTCGGCGGCGAAGGCGACATGGTCGACATCGAGGTTGAGGCCCATGCCGATCGCGTCGGTGGCGACGAGGAAATCGACGTCGCCGGACTGGAAGAGCTCGACCTGGGCATTGCGGGCGCGGGGGCTGAGCGAGCCGAGCACCACGGCGGCACCGCCGCGCTGGCGGCGGATCAGCTCGGCGATCGCATAGACCTCGTCGGCGGAGAAGGCGACGACGGCGGCGCGGCCCGGCAGCCGGGTGATCTTCTTCTGGCCCGAATAGCTCAACACCGACATGCGCGGCCGGGTGACGACATTGGCGCCGGGGAAGAGACGCTCGACGATGCCGCGCATCGTGGCGGCGCCGAGCAGCAGCGTCTCGTCCCGGCCCCTCAGATGGAGGATGCGGTCGGTAAAGACGTGGCCGCGCTCGAGGTCGCCGGCAAGCTGGATCTCGTCGATGGCGAGAAACGCCGCATCCGTATCGTTGGGCATCGCCTCGACGGTGCAGACGCGGTATTTCGGATTCGGCGGGATGATCTTCTCCTCGCCGGTGATCAGCGCCACCTTGTCCGCGCCGACCCGGGCGACGACACGGCCGTAGACCTCGGCCGCGAGCAGCCGCAGCGGCAGGCCAATCAGGCCACTTTCGTGGCCGAGCATCCGCTCGATGGCGAGGTGGGTCTTGCCGGTGTTGGTAGGACCAAGGACGGCGACCAGCTTCCCGTCACGGGAAGCGCCATTGGAAGTCGACTCGAAACTCATTCCGTCTTTGGGGGCTCCGTTGACCAAACGAGACCGGGTTGCCGGCCATCACCCGCGGCCGGTTTAACACGGAGAAGCCGCAGTTTTGCTGTGGATTTTGCTTTGAATTTCGCGGCGATGGAACGGGACTGGAACAAAAGCGGCCCGAATCGCTGACTCGACGTGTTTCCTGCTCCGTTCACTACGACATTTGCACGTGGGCTTCAGACTCGCCCCAATATGTGGGTGAATTATCGATAATGCACAAATTGTAGCGCATCGGCCGAGAAAGCGAGTCGTCGAGAGTCCAAATGTGGCGAAAATGTGGCGAATTGCGTGCGCCGCGCCTGTGGATAGCGGGGACAGCCGGGCTAGTCCGCGGCCGCCCGTTCCTCCGTCGCGTCGGTAGTGAACCGCGTCGCATAGACGACGACGTCGCCGAGCCTTGTGCCGATCAGGATGCGATAGGGGACGAGCAGGCTCTTCTTTTCAACCGGCGCCAGCCAGACCTCGAGCCGGTCGTTGTCGACGAGATCGTTGAGGGAATCGGCGTGCGAGCGATGGCCGGCGACCGGCACGTAATGCGCCCCGCAGACGATGATCCGGCCGGCATATTTGTCGTCGCCGCCGTCGACCGCCTTGGTCTGCTTGTAGAAGAGTTCGACATTGAAGCGCGTCCAGCCGTCGAAGACGTTGATGGTGCGGTTGCAGACGGTGCGCCCGGAGACGGGTCCGGCATGGGCAACCGGCACGATGAAGGCGCCGAGCGGATCGACGATGCCGGTCTTGTGGCGCGCGGTCACCGGAACCCGGTCGGGCGCGGCCGAGAGGCTCGGCACGGCGACGAGATTGGTGATCCGCCCGCCCTCCATGTTCATGCTGACATAGGTGCCGAAACCGCGCTCCATCGTTTCCTGATTGAACGTGGCCGGCAGGACGGTGGTGCCGGAGATATGGCCGGAGCCGGAGAGCCGCGCCCGGGCATCGGACACCAGTCGCGACACCCCGCCGGTGGAGCCGGTGATCGTCGCGGCGTAGGAGTCGCCGGCGAAGCGGCTTTCGACATTGGCGTGGCCGACGACGGCGGTGCCGATGGCGATCGCGTAGGTCGCCTTCAGCGTGGTCGTCTCAAGCGCGCTGAGTTCGGCGGGGAAGAGGCCAAGCGTAGCCAGGGCCGCGGCCGCAGCAAGCCGGGCGCCAAGTCCGCTCCGTCGAATATTCCCGCTCATCGGCATAGGGTGCCACATCAGCCGGCCTTGCCGGCAATTCCATCGCAATACTGTGAGCGCGAAGGGTTAATGATTCCCGGTTCCCTTAATAAGCGAATCGGGGGCGAGGGTCACGCGCCGATCCCGGCTTGACGCTTGCGCGGCGGCTGACTATAGGATGCCGCCTTCCATAAGGATTTCAGTCGCTGCCTTGCCGTATGGGCGAGGCGCGCTCGCGAAGACAAAAGGACGTATCCCATGGCGCGCCGCTGTGAGTTGACCGGCAAAGCGGTCCAGACCGGCAACAATGTCAGCCACGCGAACAACAAGACGCG
>JAGRKY010000533.1 GCA_020442095.1 Bauldia sp. | reverse complement strand
CCGGAACATGGGTGGCGAGATAGGCAAGGATGTCCGCCGCCATCAGGTTCGGATAGGCGAAGAGCCCGACGCTGGCATTCTCGCGATCCTTGCCGGCTTTCTCCTTGAACTGGGTCATGCGGTTGAGCCAGCCCATCCGCGCCACGCAATTGAACACCCAGGCGAGCTCGGCATGGACGTGGACCTGGCTCTGGTTGAAGACGATGTGGGCGACCGGATCGATGCCGGCGGCGAGGAAGGCGGCCGTCACCTCCCGCGTCGCCCGGGTCAATTCGGCCGGATCCTGCCAGACGGTGATCGCGTGCATGTCGACGACGCAATAGATGCAGTCATGGGTCTCCTGCATCTCGACGAAACGCACGATGGCGCCGAGATAGTTGCCGAGATGGAGGTTGCCGGTCGGCTGGACGCCGGAGAAAACACGCGGGGCGAAACGGGTCATGGGCCTGGAACTCTGATCTTGCGGGACTGACGCGGGACGGAGGTGGCGGGCGAGCCTCGTCAGGTGCGCTTGAGCACCTTGGCAAGCGCCCCCCGGAAATCCGCCGCGCCGGTCAATTGACAGAAGACGGCGAAGACGACAACCCCGCCAATCACCAGAACGCCGACCGAAGCCGCGCGGACGAGGATCGACGGATCGACAAACAGCGGCGCCATCAGCCACTCGGCGACGTAGAGAACGACCCCCATCAGCACCGACGCCAGCAGCAGGAGCGGCAGCCGCTTCCTGAGAGCGGCGTCGACGGCGAACTGGCCACGCCGCGCCAGGGTGATGCCGAGCAGCGCCGTGTTGAGCCAGGCGGAAGTGGATGTCGCGAGCGCGATGCCGACATGCTGGAGCCACGGAAAAAGCGCCAGAGACAGGGCGACGTTGACGATGAGGGCGGCGCCGGCGAACCACATCGGGGTGCGGGTGTCCTCACGGGCGAAGAAGCCCGGCGAGAAGACCTTGATCAGCACGAAGGCCGGCAGGCCGACCGAAAAGGCGGCGAGCGCCGCGGCGGTCTCGGCGGTATCCGAGGCGGTGAAGCTCGCGCGCTGGAAGAGGACGTTGATGATCGGCACAGCCAGAACGAAAAGCGCGATCGCCGCCGGCAGGGTCAGCGCCATGGCGAATTCCAGCGCGCGGTTCTGGGTATGGTCGGCGACGTCGATGCGCCCGGCGCGAAGCTGGCGCGAGAGGTCGGGCAGCAGGACGACGCCGATCGCGATGCCGACGATGCCGAGCGGGAGCTGATAGAGCCGGTCGGCGTAGTAGAGATAGGAGACCGCGCTCGGCGCGAGCGACGCGATCATCGTGCCGATGACGATGTTGATCTGGGTGATGCCGCCGGCGACGACGCCGGGGATGCCGAGCGCGACGAGCCGGCGGACGCCGGGGGTCAGCCGCGGCCGGCGCAGACGCAGGAGGGTGTGGTCGCGGGTGGCAGCGACGACCACCAGCGCAAGCTGCGCGACGCCACCGATCAGGGTGCCGATCGTCAGCGCCACGCCGGCCGTCGGCGTATTCGCCCAGCCCATCCAGAGGATCACCAGCAGCACCGCGATCAGCACGACATTGAGCAGCGCCGGCGCGAAGGCGGCGGCGGCGAAGCGGCCGCGGGCGTTGAGCAGGCCGCTGTAGAAGGCGAGCAGCGAGACCAGGGCGAGATAGGGGAAGGCGATCCGGGTGAGGAAGACCG
>JAGRKY010000532.1 GCA_020442095.1 Bauldia sp. | reverse complement strand
CTTCGCCGACAAGGTCGGCGTGATGCTGGCCCGCGATCTCTCGACCCTCCATCCCGGCTGCACCTTCGTCGTCGACGTCAAGTCGACCGGCCTCTACGCCACCGATCCGGTGCTGCAGGGCAACGACATCCATGCCGACTACTGGAAGACCGGCCACTCCTACATCAAGCGGCGGGTCAACGAGCTGAACGCGCTCGCCGGTTTCGAGAAGTCCGGCCACTATTTCTTCAACCCGCCGGTCGGCCGCGGCTACGACGACGGCCTCGTCTCGGCGATCGCCATCCTCGACATGCTCGACCGCAACCCCGGCAAGTCGATGGCCGACCTCAAGCGCGCCCTGCCCAAGACCTGGGGCTCGCCGACCATGGCCGCCCATTGCGATGACGAGGTCAAATATTCGGTCGCCGACGCAGTCAGGGACCGCTTCGTCGCGATGAAGGAAGCCGGAGAAAAGATCGACGGCCACGCGATCGCCGACCTGGTGACGGTCAACGGCGTCCGGGTCGTCGCCGACGACGGAAGCTGGGGCCTGGTCCGCGCCTCTTCGAACAAGCCGGAACTGGTGGTCGTCGTCGAGAGCCCGGTATCGGAGGCGCGGATGCGCGATATGTTCAAGCTGGTCGACGCGGCGCTGAAGGAGCACCCGGAGGTCGGCGCCTACAACCAGACGATCTAGGCGCGGCGCCGGTCCGCCGACGGGCAGCGAGGGAGGAGGCCGATCATGACCGCGGCGTCGTTATTCGGGCGGATGCCGGACGGCACCGAGATCGAGGAAGTCACCATCGGGGCGGGCGATCTCAGCGCCAGCATCATCACCCTTGGCGCGGTGATCCGGGATATCCGGCTGGCCGGCGTCGCCCATCCGCTGGTGCTCGGCTTCGACACGCTCGAGGACTATCTCGCCTATTCACCGCATTTCGGCGCGCTGGTCGGTCGCTCCGCCAATCGCATCGCCGATGGCCGCTTCGCGATCGACGGCCACGAATACCAGCTCGAGCGGAACGAGGGCGGTCGCACCCATCTCCATGGCGGCAAGAACGGCTTCGGCTCGATTCCCTGGCGGCTCGTCGATCACGACGACGCGAGCGCGACGCTCGCCCTGACCAGCGCCGACGGCGACGAGGGGTATCCGGGCCGCGTCGAGGTGACCTGCCGCTATGTGATCGAGGCGCCGGCGACCTTCCGCTTCGAGGTCGCCGCGACCACCGACGCGCCGACCCTGGTCAACCTCGCCCAGCACAGTTATTTCAATCTCGACGCGTCGGACGATATCCTCGACCACGAGGTCCAGGTCTTCGCCGACGCCTATACGCCGGTCAATGATGCCCTGGTGCCGACCGGCGAGATCCGCTCCGTCGACGGCACCGACTACGACCTCCGCGGGATGGGGCCGATCCGCCGGATGGCCGATGGCAAGCGGTTCCGGTATGACGTCAACATGGTGGTCGCCATGGAGCGCGCGGCCGAGCCGCGTCCGGTCGCCCGCCTCCGCTCGCCGAAAAGCGGCGTGACGCTCGCGGTGCACTCGACCGAGCCCGGCGTCCAGTTCTACGACGGCAACATGATGAAGACGATCCCGGTTCCGGGGCTCGACGGCCAGCGCTACGCCCTTTCGGGAGGCTGCTGCTTCGAGCCGCAGCTGTTTCCCGACGCCCCGAACCATCCGAATTTCCAGACTTCGGTGCTGCGGCCGGGCGAAACCTACAGACAGGTCACCTGGTACGGCTTTTCGCGGGGCTGAACGTCGCGCTTTGCGGCTTCCCCGCGCCGGGGGCTTCGTGCGAGGATCGCGCCGATTCTCCGGGCGGATCGAATGGATCGACCGACATGCGTATTTCTCCGAAGGCCGCGATCGCCGGCTGCTTG
>JAGRKY010000531.1:265-2155 GCA_020442095.1 Bauldia sp. | reverse complement strand
GCATCCAGGCCTCCGGTGGCCTCTCCGACGCCGACATCGACCAGATGGTCAAGGACGCCGAGGCTCATGCCGACGAGGACAAGAAGCGCCGCGCCCTGATCGAGGCGAAGAACCATGGCGAAGCCCTGGTCCATTCGACCGAGAAGACGCTGGGCGAGTACGGCGACAAGGTCGGCGAGGCCGACAAGTCGGCGATCGAGGCGGCGGTTGCCGACCTCAAGACCGCGCTCGAAGGCGAGGACGTCAGCGACATCGAGGCCAAGACCAATGCCCTGGCCCAGGCGTCGATGAAGCTCGGCGAGGCCATGTACCAGGCCAGCCAGGCCGAGGGCGAGGCCACCGGCGCCGAGACCAGCGGCACCAACGACGATGTCGTCGACGCCGATTTCGAGGAAGTCAGCGACGACGACCAGCAGAAATCCGCCTGACGACGGAGCAAGACTATGGCCCGCACCCGGGGAAACGCGGTAAAGCGTTTTCGGGGTGCGGGCTTCGCTTTGTCAGGCGGGCGCGAAGATGCCGGCGCGGGACCGCGCCGCCGGGGCTGATTTGGAACGAATGGAAAAACGCGATTTCTACGAGGTGCTCGGCGTCTCCCGGACCTGCGACGGGGTCGAGCTGAAGAGCGCCTACCGCAAGCTCGCCATGCGGTTTCACCCCGACCGCAATGCCGGGGACCCGTCCGCCGAATCCAAGTTCAAGGAAGTCAACGAGGCCTACGAGGCGCTGCGCAATCCCGAGAAGCGCGCCGCCTATGACCGCTTCGGCCATGCCGCCTTCGAGAATGGCGGCAACGGCGCCGGCGGCTTCCATGCCGATTTTGCCTCGTCGATGTCGAGTGTCTTCGACGACATCTTCGGCGAGTTCATGGGCGGCGGCCGGCGCGGCGGCCGATCGAGCCGCGAGCGCGGCTCGGATCTGCGCTACAACATGGAGATCAGCCTCGAGGAGGCATATGCCGGCAAGACCGCCGAGATCGAGGTGCCGGCCAAGGTGACCTGCGCCACCTGCTCGGGTTCGGGATCGCGGCCGGGCTCGAGCCCCAAGGTATGCCCGTCCTGCGAGGGCCACGGCCGGGTGCGCGCCGCCCAGGGCTTCTTCTCGATCGAACGGACCTGCCCGACCTGCCACGGACGCGGCGAGGTGATCGCCGATCCCTGCCCGGAATGCTCGGGCTCGGGGCGGACAACCGAGCAGCGCAAGCTCAGCGTCAACATCCCGGCCGGCATCGAGGACGGCACGCGCATCCGCCTTGCCAACGAGGGTGAGGCGGGCCTGCGCGGCGGACCGCCCGGCGACCTCTACATCTTCCTGTCGATCAAGCCGCACGAGTTGTTCCAGCGCGACGGCGCCGACATCTTCTGCCGGGTGCCAATCTCGCTGACCACGGCCGCGCTCGGCGGCGAGGTCGAGGTGCCGACCATCGATGGCGGCAAGACCCGGGTGCGGATTCCGGAAGGCGCGCAGACCGGCAAGCAGTTCCGGCTGAAGAGCAAGGGCATGCCGGTGATGCGGACCTCGAAGGTCGGCGACATGTATATCCAGGTCGTCGTCGAGACCCCGTGCAACCTGTCGCGCCGCCAGCGCGAGCTGCTCGAGGAATTCGAGAAGGCGTCCTCGGCCGAGACCCACCCCGAATCGACGGGCTTCCTTGCTCGGGTTCGCGACTTCTTCAGCGCCTGAACACCGGAACAGGAAACCAGGATCCCATGCGTGATCAGCTTCGCTTCCTGAAAGGCCTCGCAGCGCGCCCGCGGATGACCGGCGCAATCGCCCCTTCGGGAGCGGCGCTCGCCCGGCGCATGGCGAGCCATGTCGACCCGGAGGGCGACCTGCCGGTGATCGAGCTCGGCCCCGGCACCGGCGTCGTCACCAAGGCGCTGATCGAGC
>JAGRKY010000531.1:0-192 GCA_020442095.1 Bauldia sp. | reverse complement strand
CCGGCATCACCATCATCCGCGGCGATGCCTATGATCTCGACGGCACCCTCGACGGCCGCGCCGACCGCATCGCAAATGTCGTTTCCAGCCTGCCGCTCGTCGCGCGTCCGCTCGAGGACCGCATCCGGCTGATCGAGGCGGGCCTCGCCAAGATGGACCCCGGCACGCCCTTCATCCAGTTCTCCTACACCT
>JAGRKY010000530.1 GCA_020442095.1 Bauldia sp. | reverse complement strand
CGGATACGGCCCTCGACCATCTTCTCGATGATCGATTCCGGCTTGCCGGATTCCCGCGCCTGCTCGGAGAAGATCGCACGCTCGCGGGCGACCACGGCCGGGTCGACCTCCGACTCGCGCACCGCCAGCGGATTGGCGGCAGCGACATGCATCGCCACCTGCTTGCCGATGGCGGCGAGCTTCTCGGCATCGCCACCCGACTGCACGCCGACCAGAACGCCGATCTTGCCGAGGTTCGGCGCGACCGCGTTGTGGACATAGGAGGCGACGACGCCGGGGCTCACCGAAACGACGGCCGAACGCCGCAGCGTCATGTTCTCGCCGATCGTCGCGATGGCGTTCTTGAGGGCGTCCTCGACGGTCGCGCCGCCGGAAGGCATCTTCGCCGCGTTGATCGCCTCGATCGAGCCGTCGGTTCCGAGCGCAGCCTGGGCAATGCCGCTGACAAGCGCCTGGAAGTCGGCATTGCGGGCGACGAAGTCGGTCTCGGAATTGACCTCGACCATCACCGCCTTGCCGTCGCCGGTCGCGACGCCGATCAGACCCTCGGCCGCAACCCGGTCGGCCTTCTTGGCCGCCTTCGACAGGCCCTTGGTACGGAGCCAGTCGATCGCCGCCTCGATATCGCCGTCGGTCTCAGTCAGAGCCGCCTTGCAGTCCATCATGCCCGCGCCCGTCTGGTCGCGGAGTTCCTTCACCTGTGCTGCTGAGATAGCCATGTCGGTACCTTACTCTTCGCCGATCAGAGCCCTTGCCTGACCGATCCAGTCGTCGCGCTGTATCCGCCCCTTGAAGTTGAGGGCGGAGTCGATTTTCTCGATCTCCTCGTCGGAGAAATTGGCCACCTGATCGAGCTTGGTGATGCCCAGGGTGTGCAGCTTCTGCTCCAGGACCGGGCCAACACCGCTGATCTTCTTCAGATCGTCCGGCTCGCCCTCGGGCGTCTCGAAAAGCGGCCCTGTGGGTTCGTCTTCCTCGTCGGCGGCCGCCTGGGCGGCTTCCATGGTCTGCGGCTCGACCGCCTCGGCGGCGGCCATCGTCACATCGCCGGCGCCGTTGGTCGCGACTTCGAGCGCGGGCTCGGCCACGTCTTCGGCGGCACCGATATCGATGCCCGCATCGCCCTGGGCCCGCGAAATGCCGTCGATCGCCGCACGGGCGACGAGGTCGCAGTAGAGGGTGATCGCCCGCCCGGCATCGTCATTGCCGGGGATCGGGAAGGTGATGTGGTCCGGGTCGCAGTTCGAATCGACCACAGCCGCGATCGGAATGCCGAGGCGGGCCGCTTCCTTGATCGCGATCGCTTCCTTGTTGGTGTCGATCACGAAGATCAGGTCGGGCACGCCGCCCATGTCCTTGATGCCGCCGAGCGCCTTTTCGAGCTTGTCGCGCTCGCGGGTCAGGGTCAGCCGCTCCTTCTTGGTCAGGCCGGTCGCCTCGCCGGAGAGCGTCTCGTCGAGTTCGCGCAGCCGCTGGATCGACCGGGAGATCGTCTTCCAGTTGGTCAG
>JAGRKY010000529.1 GCA_020442095.1 Bauldia sp. | reverse complement strand
GCCGGGGAAGACGGCGTCGGCACCGAGAAGCTGATTCCTGAATAGGCCTCAGTACGCCTCTGGCATCGGGATGCGATGGCGTTCCGGGATGGTGTCGGCGGTGAAGCCGCCGATCTCGGCGACGATCAGCTCGTGGTCGGATAGCGGCGTGCCGTCGGGGCCGAGGGCGGCGACCACCCGGCTTTCGGTGACGGCGAGGCCCCGGGTCAGGAACCAGTCGAGCCTGCAGGGCGGCGCCGGATTCCGCGACAGGCGGCTGACTCGCGTCGTCACCTCGCCGCTCAGGCCGCCGTGGCGCTCGAAGCCGGCCTCGGCGGCAATCGCGAAGAGCGGCTCCCTGTCAAAATCGTCGTCGGTTTCGACCGCGGTGTTGAGGTCGCCGCCGATGACGATCGGCAGATCCCCCGCATAGCCGGCGAGGCAGTCGAGCAGCGTTTCCATCTGGGCCGCGCGGTAGTTGCCGTCGGCGCGGTTTTCGAGATGCACGGAGACGGCGACGATCGCGCCGACGTCGAGCGGTATGGTGGCGACGATGGCGCAGCGGCCGCCGACCCGCGGCTGACCGGTCTCTTCGTTGAACCAGTGGCCGTGGTCGTCGAGGCGGATCATCGCCGGCGCGATCATCGGCGCGGCGGTCATCAGCGCGTTGCCATGGAATCCGTTGTCGTTGGAGGCGTCTCCGGCGAGTTCCTTCTCGACGGCGGAGCCGAGGCCGAGTTCCAGGAACTCGACGCCATAGGCGTAGTCCATGTCGAGGCGATCGGCGATATCCCGCGCGACGTGCCGCTGCGCCGTCCGCGCCATGCCGTTGTCGATCTCGGAAAGCAGCACGAGGTCGGCGCGTTCGGCGAGGAGGAGGTCGGCGCTCGCTTCGGGGGAGAGGCCGCGCTCGAGGTTCCAGGCGGCGACCGTCAGCGGGAAGCGCAAGCCACCCGAGACCGGGCCGACCGACGTCTCGACCCGGTTCATGCACGCGAGGCCGGCGATGAGGGCGCGGTGGACCGCCCCGGTCTTGGCGGCGGCGCGAAGATCGTCGCGCTCCGCTTCCGTCGGAGCGGTGAGGGGCGCCGGTTGCGCGGGCTTCAGCATGCCGGAGGTCATGGATTGAGCCTCGCCTGGGTCTGCTTGTCGAAAAGATGGACCGCGGAGCGATCCGCTGACAAGTGCATGACCTCGGATATCTCCTGCTCGGCGCCCATGACCGCGATCATCGTCTGGCCGGCGACATGCCCGTGGACGAGGCGATGGGCGCCCAACTCCTCGACATAGGCGACGACCAGCGGCAGGCTGGTCGCGCCGGCTTCCGCGCCGGCGTGCAGGTCTTCCGGTCGCAGCCCGACGACGAGGTCCGCCGGCCCGTCTTCCGGCGCGGCGAAGGGGAGGACGCTTTCGCCGATGACGATGCCCTGACCGTTGCGGCGGGCCTCGACGAGGTTCATCGCCGGCGAGCCGATGAAGCTCGCGACGAAGGTCGAGGCCGGCTTGCGATAGACCTCGAGCGGCGTGCCGATCTGCTCGATGCGGCCGCCGTTGAGGACGACGAGGCGGTCGGCCAGCGTCATCGCTTCGAGCTGGTCGTGGG
>JAGRKY010000528.1 GCA_020442095.1 Bauldia sp. | reverse complement strand
AGAGGCGGGCATCAAGTCGGCGACGATGATGTTCAAGGGCCTGAACGCCTATGGCTGGCTGAAGACCGAATCCGGCGTCCATCGCCTGGTCCGGATATCGCCCTTCGACAGCAATGCCCGGCGGCACACCTCATTCGCCAGCGCCTGGGTCTATCCGGTCGTCGACGATTCGATCGAGATCGAGATCAACGAGGCCGATGTCCGGGTCGATACCTACCGGGCGTCAGGCGCCGGCGGCCAGCACATCAACACGACGGACTCGGCGGTCCGCATGACCCATGTGCCGACCGGCATCGTCGTCCAGTGCCAGAGCGAACGTTCGCAGCACAAGAACCGGGCGACCGCCTGGTCGATGCTGCGCGCGCGCCTCTACGAGGCCGAGCTCGAACGGCGCGAGGCCGAGGCGAATGCCGAGGCCGCCTCCAAGACCGACATCGGCTGGGGCCACCAGATCCGGTCCTACGTGCTGCAGCCCTATCAGCTGGTCAAGGACCTCAGGACCGGCGTCGAAAGCACCAGCCCGAAGGACGTCCTCGACGGGGATCTCGACCCGTTCATGGAAGCCTCGCTCGCGCAGCGGATCGGCAACGAACCGAAGGCCGAGATCGCCGACCTCGACTAGCGGGGTCAGAGGAGGGGCGTCAGCTCCGTCCCGGCCTTGATATAGGCCATCGGGTCGATGGCTTTGTTGTTGACGCGGATCTCGTAGTGGAGGTGGGGGCCGGTCGACCGTCCGGTGCTCCCGGTCTGTCCGACGATCGTCCCCGTGTCGACATAGGCGCCCGGCTTGACCATGAGGCGGCTGAGATGGGCATAGCGGGTGCTGACGCCACCGCCATGGTCGATCTCCACCATGTTGCCGTAGCCCTTCGTATAGGCGGCGATCGTCACCTTGCCGGGAGCGGTCGCGCGCGCGGGGCTACCGGTCGGGGCCTTGAAGTCAATGCCCGCATGCATCGCCAGGCGATGCAGGAACGGATCCATCCGAGCGCCGTAGCGGCTGGTGATCGGGGCCGAAGGCATCGGCTTTGCCAGCGGCAGCCTCGAAGCGGCCTTCTGCAGTGTTGCCAGATTTTCGACCTGGGCGGCAACCACGTCGACATTGGCCCGGAAGGCTTCGGGATCGGAATCCTCGTCGAGAGGTATGTAGGGGCCACCCATCGCCGATTCATCGTCGTTGTCGAGTTTCGGCTTGCGGCCGAGCTTGCCGAGGACGGCGGCGATCTTCGACGAGCGCGCGGTAACTTCCTCTGCGATATCGGCGACGTAGTCGACCTGTTCGCGGGCAAGGGCCTCGATCGATGACTCGGCCTCCGCCATGCGATTGGCTTCGTCGGAGACCGGCAGCTTTTCGGCGGCCGTATTGGTCCTCAGCGCCACCGAGGCGAGCTTCACCGGGGCGTCGAGGGGCTCGATGCTGCCGGTGGTGATGCTGTCAGGCTTCTCGTCGACCGAAGGCCGCGGCCGCGGAAGGGGCGCCGAGTCGGAAGCGAGGCCGACGCTGCGGACGGTCTGGCTCAGGCTCGCGATGATGTCCTGACGGGCATCGAGCGCTTCCTGCCGCCCGAGCAGCTTGGCGAGGCGGCCCTCGAACGCTTCCTGGTTGATGAGCTGGCGGCTGGTCAGCCGGTCGATATCGGATCGCAGTGTCGCGATCCGGTCCTCATAGGCCTGCTGGATGCGCGCCTGCCGGGCGAAAGAGGCGGCGAGGAGGTCATCCCGGAACACGAGATAGCCGGTTGCCGCGAAGTAGAAGACCCCGAAGAGGATGCCGGCCGCCGCTGTTGCCGCCGCCGCCCAGGGCCTGACGTGAAACTCCCGGATTTCCTTCCCGTGGGCGATCAGGATGCGGTATCGCTGCTTCCTGGGAGGGCGAGCCTTTACGAATCGGGGCGGAGTTGCAGTCGACATACGCAGTCACCATCAGAATCGCTGAAACAACTGCGAAATTAGA
>JAGRKY010000527.1 GCA_020442095.1 Bauldia sp. | reverse complement strand
TCTGCGATTTCCACGGCTCGGTGATCGCCGGGGACGGGGTGCCGGAGGCGACCGCCTTCTATATCCACGCGCGACTCCACAAGCACCTTCCGCGCGCCCGGGCGGCGTTCCACACCCATATGCCCTACGCCACCGCGCTGACCATGACCGAGGGCGATCCGCTGATCTTTGCCGGGCAGACGGCGCTCAAATTCTACGGCCGGACGCTGGTCGACAACGACTATAACGGGCTGGCGCTCGACGAGGCGGAAGGCGACCGGATCGCCGCCGCGACCGGCGATGCCGAGATCATCTTCATGAAGCACCATGGCGTCATGGTGCTCTCCGACACGATCGCCGAGGCCTGGGACGACCTCTACTATCTCGAGCGGGCCTGCGAGGTGCAGGTGCTGGCGATGTCGACCGGCCGTCCGATCATCCCGGTCAACAAGGAGATCGCGGAGGCGACCTACCGGCAGATCATGGACGAGAAAGCCGAATCCGCCCGCCTCCACCTCGACAGCGTCAAGCGCCAGCTCGATCGCGAGGAGCCCGGCTACCGCCACTAGCGGCCGGCGGTCTCCTCCGGCGCGAGTACCGGCTGCGCCTGCGTCGAATCCGTCGGCTTGGCGCGATAGAGGCGATGGGTCAGCCGGTCGAGCGCCACCGCGGCGAGAAGCACGCCGCCCTTGACGATCCACTGGACGAATTCGTTGATGTCGAGCAGCACCATGCCGTTGGCGAGCACGCCCATGATCAGCACGCCGCAGACCACCAGCGGCAAGCTGCCGACGCCGCCCATGATCGACACGCCGCCGAGCACCACGGCGGTGATGATGTCGAGTTCGTAGCCGGTGCCTGCGCGCGGCTGGCCGCTGTTGAGGCGCGCCATCAGGATCAGTCCGGCGAAGGTCGCGAGCAGATAGCCGATCAGGTAGACCTTGTACTTCACCGCCTTCACCGCGACGCCCGAGAGCCGCGAGGCTTCCTCGTTGCCGCCGGTGCCGTAGACCTGCCGCCCGAAGACGGTCCTGGTCAGCACCACCCAGCCGGCGATCATGATCAAGGCGGTGAGGACCACCGGCGTCGGAATGCCGGCGATATGGCCCTGGCCGAGGAACTTGATCGAGTCCGGCATGCCGTAGATCGGCAGGCCGCCCGAAATGACATAGGCGATGCCGCGCAGGATCGTCATCATCCCGAGCGTCGCGATCAGCGGCGGGATGTCGACCTCGTTGATGATGAAGCCGGTGAACAGGCCGAGCACCGCGCCGCAGGCCATGGTCGCCGCCACCGCCAGCAGCGGATCGACGCCGGCGGCGACGAGGGTCGCGCAGATCATCCCCGACAGGCCGATCATCGAGCCGACCGAGAGATCGATGCCGCCGGTGATGATGATGAAGGTCATGCCGACCGCGCAGATGCCGACGACCGACACCTGGCGCAGGATATTGAGCAGGTTCCCCTGGGTGAGGAAGGCGTCGCTCAACGTCGAGAAGACGATGACCAGCGCCAGCAATCCCCCGAAGATCCCGTATTTCGAAACCAGTTTCATCTAGGACGCCTCAGTCTCGGTTAGCGGCGCCACGTCCATGCCCGACGCATGCCGGAGGATGGTCGCCTGGTCGAATTCATCCTTGTCGAGCGTCGCCACCGCGCGGCCGCCATGCAGGACGACGATCCGGTCCGACATGCCGAGCAGTTCAGGCATCTCGGAGGAGATCATGATGATCGCCTTCCCCTCGACCGAGAGGTCGCGCATCAGCTTGTAGATTTCCTGCTTGGCGCCGACATCGATGCCGCGC
>JAGRKY010000526.1 GCA_020442095.1 Bauldia sp. | reverse complement strand
CGATCTCGCGGATGCCGCCGCGGCCGAGCTTGATGTTGTGGCCGGCAACCGCGATGTCCCCGTGGCCACGAAAATCGTGGATCTGGCGCTTGATCGAATGGATGTCGGCGATCGCGGCATAGTCGAGATACTTCCGCCAGATATAGGGGGTGAGTTCCTGGAGGAACGCCTCCCCCGCCGCGATATCGCCGGCGACCGGCCGCGCCTTGATCAGCGCCGCCCGCTCCCAGTTCTGGCCGAAGCTCTCGTAATACTGGAGCGCCGCCTCGGTCGACAGCGCGATATTGGTCGCGCCGGGGTCGGGCCGGAGTCTGAGGTCGGTGCGGAACACGTAGCCGTCGGCGGTGTGCTCGCTGAGGATCTGGACGAGTTGCTTGGTGAGGCGGATATAGACCGCGCCCGCCTCGTCCGGGTCCTCGACCGGCGCCACGGCAAGGTCGTAGAGGACGATCAGGTCGATATCGCTCGAATAGTTCAGCTCGCAGGCGCCGAATTTCCCCATGCCGAGGATGATCCAGCCGGAGCCCGCGTCCGGCTCGTCCGGATCGGGCAAGGTGATGCGGCCGCCACGGTGAAGCTCGGCAAGGACGAAGCGCGCGGCCGCGCCGACCGCTGCGTCGGCGAAGGCGGAGAGCGCATGGAGCACCTCGTCGACGCTCCACACCCCGCCGAGATCGGCCAGCGCGACGAGCAGCGCCGCCTCCTGACGCGACCGGCGGAGGCTCGCCATTACCTCATCCTTGTCGGCGAGCCGCCAGGCGTCCCGCGTCGCGGCGAGGCATTTTTCGAGCGCCGCCGACGGCTCCTCCTCGAGCAGGCGGATGAACCGCTCCGGCTCGCCGAGAATCAACCCGCGCAGGAAGGACGAATAGTCGAGGACGCTGGCGACGAAGTCGCCGAGCCCGTCATGCCTGTCGAGCACGGCCTTCAGCCGCTTGCCGGCGCCCGCCTCTTCGGCGGCCCCGGCAAGTTCGGCGCCTTGCGTCCGTCGCGCGGCCGCCTTGGCGGGCCGCAGGCGCGGCTTGATGCTGTCGGCGAGGGTCTTTCCTCCCCGCCCCCTTTTCCTGGCTTGAGCCATGCTACCCGTTTTCGATCGGCAGGCGGATGGTGACGATCAGCCCCGGCTTGTTGTCGCCGAGTTCGATCGTGCCATGGTGCAGCCTCGCGACCGCTGCGACAAGACTGAGGCCGAGCCCGCTGCCCGACTGCGACCGGCTCTTCTCGAGCCTGACGAAGCGCTGGAGGACGCGTTCGCGGTCTTCCTCGGGGACGCCGACGCCGTTGTCGGCGACCCGGAGCGCCAGCGTGTCGCCGTCGCGACTGCTCGATACCTCGATCTTCAGCGGCCGTCCGGTATCGCCCGGCGCGTATTTGATGGCGTTGTCGACGAGATTGGCGAGCGCCTGGCCGAGCAGTTCGCGGCTCGCCCTGATCGTCACCTCCTCGGCCGCCGTCACCGTCAGCTCGGCGCCCTGCTCCTCCGCAACCGGCTCGTAGAGTTCGGCGACGTCGCGAACGATCGCCCCGGCATCGACCTCGGTGATCGCGCCGTCCGGCGATCCCGCCTCGATCCGGGCGATCATCAGAAGCGCGTTGAAGGTCTTGATGAGGTGATCGGACTCCTCGATCGTCGTTTCGAGCGCGTCGCGATAGCCGTCGACATCGGCGGGCCCGGCCAGCGCCCCCTCGACCCGGTTGCGCAGCCGGGTCAGCGGTGTCTTGAGGTCGTGGGCGATGTTGTCCGAGACGTCCTTCAGTCCGTAGAGCAGATGCTCGATGCGTTCGAGCATGTCGTTGAGGCTCTCGGCGAGGCGGTCGAACTCGTCGCCGGTCCCGGTCACTTCAAGGCGGCCCGAGAGGTCGCCGGCGACGATCTGGCGGCTGGTGGCGCTGACCGAGTCGATGCGCTTCAGCACGCGGCGGCTGACGAAGAACCAGCTGATCATGGCGAGCGCGATCATCAGCACCACGGCCCAGCCGAGCGCCTGGCCGATGATGGCGCGGAACTGCTCGCGCTCGGCGATGTCGCGGCCGACCAGCATCCAGAACCCGCCCGGCAGCCTGAGCACCTGGACCATCGCGACGTGGCGCGAGCCCTCGCCGACATTGCGTTCGTAAGAGACGGTGATCGGGCCGATGCCGGAGCGCTCGAAGATATCGGCGGGGACCTGGCTGATGTTGCCGGTCAGGATACGACCGTTGACATCGGTGATCAGGTAGAGGCTGGCTCCCGGCTGGTGGCTGCGTTCCTCGATCGTATGGAAGATCGCCGCGATACCTCCGACGCGCGCCTGTTCGGCGAGGCCGCGTATCTCGGCGGCGATCGTCGCCCGGAGCTGGTCGTTGAGCAGCACGTTGGCGCTGTAGGAGATGTAGAGGATCAGCGACACCGCGAAGATGGAGAAGACCGCGATGTAGATGGCGGAGAGCTTGAAGGCGGTGGTGCGGACGACCTTACCGAGCGCTGTCACGGATCATGTATCCCGCGCCACGCACCGTGTGCAGGAGCGGCGCGTCGAAGCCCTTGTCGATCTTGCCGCGCAGCCGCGAAATATGCACGTCGATGACGTTCGTCTGGGGGTCGAAGTGATAGTCCCAGACATTCTCCAGCAGCATGGTTCGGGTCACCACCTGCCCGGCATTCTTCATCAGGTATTCCAGCAGCCGGAATTCGCGCGGCTGGAGCGGCACATTCTGTCCCGCCCGCGACACCGTGTGTCCGAGGCGATCGAGCTCGAGATCGCCGACCCGGTAGACGGTCTCCGCCTCACCCGGCCGCCGGCGGCGCGCCAGCGCCTCGACCCGGGCAAGCAATTCGGAAAAGGCGTAGGGCTTGGCGAGATAGTCGTCGCCGCCGGAGCGCAGGCCGGTAACGCGGTCGTCGACCTGACCGAGCGCCGAAAGGATCAGCGCCGGGGTCTCGTCGCCGCGCTGGCGCATTTCCTCGATGATCGACAGCCCGTCGCGCTTCGGCAGCATCCGGTCGACGACCAGGACATCATAGCCGCCTTCGAGCGCCATCGCCGCGCCGCTCTCGCCGTCGGCGCCATGGTCGGCGACATGTCCCGCCTCCCGCAATGCCTTGCAGAGATAGGCGGCCGCCTCCCGGTCGTCCTCGATCACCAGAATCCGCATCGGTTCAACTCATCCTGCCCGACGCTGCTTTGCCAGATCGGCATGGCCAAATAAAGAGCGGCAGGCCAGCGAACTGGCCTGCCGCCACTGAAACGGAAGCGTCGGGGCGACGATCGAGCGCCTCCGTCCAGCTACTTGGGGTCAGGTGCGGACGAAGCTCAGCGCGACGAAGCGCGTCTGATCGCCCGACTTGACCCGCAACAGAACCGCTTTGAGGCCATCCTTCTCGGCGTCCTTGACCAGCTTCTCGACATCCGCCGGGTTGCTGACCTCGGCCTTGCCGACCGACAGGATGACGTCGCCGGGCTGGAGGCCGCGCTCGGCCGCCTGACCGTTGGGATCGACATCCTCGATGGTCACGCCTTCGTCGCCCTGTCCGACGACGAGACCGAAGTCGGTGAGCGGCGAGGCCTTGGCGCCACCGTCACCCGGCTCCAGCGAGGCGACCTGGTCGTCACCCGGAAGCGTGCCGAGCTTGACGTTGATGTCCTCCGCCTTGCCGGAACGCCACACCGAGATGGTGACCGTGGTATCGGGCGCGATGCTGGCGATCTTGGTGGCGAGGGCGCGCGGATCGTCGACGGGCTGGCCGTTGACCGCGAGGATCGCGTCGCCGGACTTGAGGCCGGCCGCCTGGGCCGGGCTGCCGTCCTGGGCCTGGGTCACGAGCGAGCCCTTGGCGTCGGCGAGTTGCAGGCCGTCGGCGATGTCGCGATCGATGTTCTGAATCTCGACACCGAGCCAGCCACGAACCACCTTGCCGTCGTCCATCAGGTCGGCGATGACGTTTTCGGCGGTGCTCGCGGGGATCGCGAAGGCGATGCCGACATTGC
>JAGRKY010000048.1 GCA_020442095.1 Bauldia sp. | reverse complement strand
CGCCATCCTGAGGTGCGAGGGCGCAAGCCCGAGCCTCGAAGGACGCGCCGCGCCCCCGGCCGGTGCCGGCGGAAGCGTCTCAGAACAGCGGGTCTTCGATCCCCGTCGGCTCGTCCTGCTCGACCGACTCGCGAACATTCTCCGCCGGCGCCAGCAATGCCGCACGCCCGGCCGTGAAATCCTGGTCGAGGACGATCGTCCGGTAGGCCTTGTCGAGGTCGAGGGCGCGGCGGCGCGAGGGATAGAGGAGCATCGATACGTCTTTCCTCAGCCGTTCGAGCGCCTGCGGGTCCGGGTTCCCGTCGGCATCGAAGAAGGCCGAGATGACCTCGTCGTTGGCGCGATATTCGTCGCCGGCGCCATTGGCCGCGAGATAACGGGCATAGTCGCCGAGGCCGTCGCTGCCGACCGGGTCCGGGATGCCGGCGAGACCATGCTGGCTCCAGTGGAACCAGCCGCCGTCGGGCGTGTCGATCTTGCGGGCAAAGGCGAAGGTCGAATCGTCGGTCACGCCGATGCCGCCGTGGCAGCCGGCGCAGAAGACCGTCTCCTCGAAGCTCTGCGGACGGAGATCGCCGTCGCGGTCCTCGATGAAGGCCTGCAGACGCCAGCCGACGCCATTGGCGAGTCCGGTCTCGGCATTGCCATCGAAGATCGGCAGCCGGTCGGGATAGTCGTAGTCTTCCTTGACCTCGGCCAGCGCGCCTTCCTCGAGGTCAGCATAGGTCTGCCAGACCGTCTTCGCCATGTAGCGGAGTTCCTTGAGGCGCGGCGAAAGGTGGACGTTGCCGTCGTCGTCGACGTCGACATAGCGGACCGAATGGACGAATTCGGTGCCAAGCGGAAAGAGCCCGGCCGCCAGCGGCGCCTCGCCGCTCGCCTGGAGAGCGGCCGCGCGGCCGACATAGCTCATGTCGCGCCCCTTGAGCGGCGCCCAGTCATAGGTGACGCGGGTCGCGGTGCCGAGCGTGCCGTCCTTGTCGAGGTCGATGCCGTAGCGCGCCTCGTCGACCGGATCGATCGGGATGTCGGTCCGCCGGATCAGCGCCTCGACGATGGCGAGATTGACCGCATAGGCCTGCCAGTCGGGATTGCCGTCCGCGTCCTGGCGATAGGCCTCGGGGAGCCGGATCAGGACGTCGTCGGTCGAGCCGCTAGCCGGCGAGAAGCTGCCCGGCAGGGGGGTGTAGGCGAAGGCCCGCCATCCGGTCCGCTCGCCGGCGGGATCGAGGTCGTAGCCCTCGGCGTCGAACTGGAAATAGGCGTCGGGAACGTAGCCGCTCCATTCGCCATCGCCGTCGATGTCCCACCCGGCCGGCGGATTCTTCAGCGTCTCCTCGAGCCGGATCGTGCCGTCCGGGGCGCGGTAGTTGTCGGTGCGGATATAATCGAGGATCTCGTCGTCGCCGATCGCCGCGATCCGCTCGCTGCGATCCTCGAAAAGGTTGGTCCAGGGATTGACCAGCGCAGGCCCCGGAAAAGCGTAGGAAAGCTGAAGATCGCGGTCGTTGATGGCGTTCGGCGAGCGCCCCTTCACGTGACAGGTGAAGCATGGATTATGCGCCGTGCCGGACGCGTCGAGGGTGCGCGTGTAGCACTGCGGCGGGATGAAAGCGGAGGGGTTATCGAGCGGCATCCCGAGTTGCGAGGCCGCGGCCGCCGCGGAGGCAAGCGTTGTCGTGCCGAGCAGGGCGAGGATCATAGGGCGCGGCATGGGCGCTCTCCGTTTGCAGAAAAAGCGGGATGCGGCAGAACCCGGTCCTGCCGCATCCGATATCGACCGTCGCTGGCCTAGTTGGTCAGCGCCGGGAACGGGCCGATGTAGCCGATATAGGCCCGGGCATCCGCCGGATCCGCCAGCTTGTCCTCGTCGGACTCGCCGTAAGGATGCTGGACGACCGCGATCAGGTAACCGTGGCCACCGACGTTGCTGTAGAAGTAGGGCGAGGTCGTCTCCGAGCCGTAGGGCGTGGAGAAGATCCGGGTGAGACCGCCATCGGCGATGTTGTAGGCCCAGATCGCGTCGTTCTGGTGCCCGGAGCCGGTGTCCTCGCCGATGATCAGCGTGCCGTATCCGTCCATGAAGGTCAGGTTGTCGGGATTGGCGATGCCGTCGATGTCGCAGGTATTGCCGGCATAGGGGCTGCCCTCGTCATAGGTGGTGGGCTTGCCCGAGACCAGCGTCGTCAGCGCCTTGCCGACGAAGTTCGAGCCGATGGTCGAATCCGGCTCGAGGCCGATCTTGTAGACCGCGCCGCAAGGATTGGCGGCGACACGGATGTCGTTGCGGCCACCCTTGTCGTACTTGCCGTCCTTGGCCATGTCTTCCATGCCGTTCTGGACTTCCGACATCGCGACGAACAGCGAATTGGTGGCGGGGTCGAGCGTGATGCCTTCTTCCTTGCGGAATTCGGTGGTCGCACCGAGCATCGAGGCGTAGCGCCGGGTCTCGAGGCGGGAGGCGAGCATTTCCATGCCCGGCTTCACCTTGAGGCATTCGATCCGGCCTTCGGCATTCGACGACAGGAAGCCGGCGGGGCAGGAACCGTCTTCCCCCATCTCGGCGGTCTCGAAGAGGTCGGTGAAGGTCACGCCGCGGGCGATCCCCTCGGTCACCGAAGCATCGTCGGCGTGGCCGAGATTGACCCAGGTGAGGTCGGCCGCACCGGCGTCGTCCGCCGAGGTCTGGTTCCACTTCGCCGCATAGAGCGTACCGGCGCTGAGGTCGCCGGCCTTGTCGGCGACGAACATGAACATGCCGACATTGGTGCCGTCGTCAGAGATATAGGCGGTCTTCTGGTCGGGCATCATCTTGGCGAGTTCGACCGCCAGGCGCCCCATCGCGCGATGCTTGGCGACGGTATAGGAGCCGTCTTCCTTGACCGCGATCTCGGTCGGATAGCCGAAGCGATAGGGATTGAAGGCGGCCTTGAAGTCTTCGATCGTCACCGTCTCGGGGTCGAAGCCGGCGTAGCGGATCATCGGCTTGTAGTAGTCGTCGATCTGATCCATGGCGGTCGCCGCCTCGATCGCCCGCGCGTCCGGCGGATATTCCTCCGAGCCGAGGTGGGTGCCCCAGGGCGTGACCGAACCGGCGCACGGGACCCACAGGCCGCCGACCGCCGAGAAATCGATCGGCTTGGTGGAGACGATGGTCAGCTTGCCTTCCTCATCCGCCTTCAGTTCGGAGAGGTACATGGCGCCCGGGCGCGACT
>JAGRKY010000525.1 GCA_020442095.1 Bauldia sp. | reverse complement strand
TCGATCGGCGGGTTCGTCACCTGGGCGAAGTTCTGCTTGAAGTAGGTGTAAAGCAGCTTCGACCGGTCCGAGAGCGCCGAGATCGGGACGTCGTTGCCCATCGAGCCGATGGCTTCCTGGCCGGTGGTGGCCATTGGCGTCATCAGCGTCCTGAGGTCTTCGCGGCTGTAGCCGAAGGCCTGCTGGAGATCGAGCAGGGTGCCATTCGCCCGCGGCGCCCGCGCCGTGACCGGCGGCAGGTCCTCGAGGACGATCTGCGTGCGCGCAACCCAGTTGCGATACGGGTGCAGGGTCGACAGCTCGGCCTTGATCTCGTCGTCGTCGATGATCCGGCCCTTTTCGAGGTCGATCAGCAGCATCTTGCCGGGCTGCAGGCGCCACTTCTTGACGATGCGGCTCTCCTCGACCGGCAGCACGCCGGCTTCCGAGGCCATGATGACCTCGTCATCGGCGGTGACCATGTAGCGGGCCGGGCGCAGGCCGTTGCGATCGAGCGTCGCGCCGATCGAGCGGCCGTCGGTGAAGGCGACCGCCGCGGGGCCGTCCCACGGCTCCATCAGGGCGGCGTGATATTCGTAGAATCCGCGCCGGTCCTCGTCCATCAGCGGGTTGCCGGCCCAGGCTTCCGGGATCAGCATCATCGCCGCGTGCGGCATCGAGTAGCCGCCCTGGATCAGGAATTCGAGCGCGTTGTCGAAACAGGCCGTGTCGGACTGCCCCTCGAAGGAGACCGGCCACAGCTTCGAGATGTCGTCGCCGTAATAGGGCGACTGGACCGTCGCCTGCCGCGCCGCCATCCAGTTGACGTTGCCGCGAACGGTGTTGATCTCGCCGTTATGGGCGACCATCCGGTACGGGTGGGCGAGCCGCCAGGACGGGAAGGTGTTGGTGGAGAAGCGCTGGTGGACAAGCGCCAGCGCGGATTCGAACTGCGGGTCATGGAGGTCGCGATAATAGGCGCCCAGCTGATAGGCCAGGAACATGCCCTTGTAGACGACCGTCCGGCTCGACATCGAGACGATGTAGAAGTCGTTGTCGAGACCGCCGTACTGTCGATAGATCTGCTGGGAGATCACCTTGCGGACGATGTAGAGCTTGCGCTCGAAGGCATCGTCGTCGGCCATGTCATCCGGGCGGCTGACGAAGAGCTGGCGATGGAACGGTTCGCTCGCCCGGATCTCCGGCGCCTGGGACAGGCAGCTATCGTCGACCGGCACGTCGCGCCAGCCGAGCAGCGACAGGCCTTCACCGGCGACGGCCGCCTCGACGGTCGCGACCATCTCGGCGCGCAGGGCCTCGTCGCGCGGCATGAAGATGAAGGCGACGCCATAGCGGCCAAGCTCCGGCAACGCGAAGCCGATACGCTCGGCTTCGGCCGCGAAGAAGCGATGCGGGATCTGAACGAGCATGCCGGCGCCGTCGCCGACCAGCGGGTCGGCGCCGACCGCGCCGCGATGGGTCAGGTTCTCGACGATCTTGAGGCCGCTCTGCACGATCTTGTGGGACTTGTGCCCACGCAAGCTCGCCACGAAGCCGACGCCGCAGGCATCATGCTCGCGTCCCGGATCGTACAAACCCGCGGCCTGGCGCTTCATCCGCCGATCAGCCGGTGAAACCGACAGCTCTCCGCCGGACGGCGCGCGCATCCCGGCGCTGCTCATCGTCGTTCTTTCCGTCATCGCCGTAACCCGATCCCCTCCCAGGTCCACGATCCGAGGCGTCCGGTCGCGTCGCTCCGACTCTCCGAGGAAATCGAGCCGGTTCGATGCGGGTGGACACCTTGCACCATACAAGGCACGCCCCCCTTTGCGGGAGACACGTCCATTTCACAGGAGCGCGGCGTCATGCGCAACCGGTCCCGGAGACCATATGCTTCAGCGCCGCCTGACCGGCCCGCCTCGTTCGACGAGGGTGACCCGCCCCAACTTGGACAGCATTCCTGTCCTATCACCCTACATTGGCAGATTTCTGGACTCGCGGCAAGATGGCCGCTGCCGATTGACGGCAGCGCGCGCCGCGCCAGCCGCCTTTCACCGATGCATCACGCGGGTGTGAGTCGGTTGTACGAAATTCGTAACACCCACTTGATTTTCTATTTACGGCTCATCCGTTCAAGTTCGGCGGGCCTCGACGGCGGCAGTTGCCCGCCGGTCCGGGGCGGTCGAGTGCCTTGGGTCGAATACGGGCGGCATCAGGCAGCCCCGGAACGTCGAATACCCGGGTCAAAACGAAAGGGAGACTTGAACGATGTCCACTGCAAAGAATCTCACCGCTGCCGTCCTCGCCGGCGCCGTCACCGCGGCGGTCGCCTCCTTCTCCGTCCCGGCCTCGGCCGAAGACATGGTGAAGTGCTACGGCGTTTCGCTGAAGGGCCAGAATGACTGCGCCG
>JAGRKY010000524.1 GCA_020442095.1 Bauldia sp. | reverse complement strand
TCGCCGGGCCCGTAGATGTCGGCGAGGAACATGTTGAGCGCCCGTACCCGTTGCTCGAGTCCGGTCGACAGCTTCCGCCACTCCGACTGGGTCAGGACCCGCGGGATGATGTCGAAGGGGATGATCCGCTCTTCGGCCTCCTCGTTGCCATAGACGGCGAAGGTGATGCCGATCCGGCGGAAGAGCAACTCGGCTTCCAGCCGCCTGTGGGCGAGGGACTCCGGCGTCTCGGATTCGAGCCAGCGCTTGATCAGGTCATAGCCCGGACGGCATTCGCCGCCGGCGTGATTCATTTCGTCGAAAGGCGCCGGCATGGTCCCCTTTTCAGTTGTTGGCGGCAAACGCCGTCAGGCAGGGTATCCTAACCCGAATTGCGGTCCCTACTGCAAATGGATGCAAAAACGAAGCCAAAAAGGAAGGCCGCCGCTGTTTGTGCCCCGCTCGCTAAGTGACTAGGATTCCTCCATCAGCAATTCGGGTTTGCCAAGCCTTTCATGACGATATGCCGATGACTGAAGACGCAGCCGTAGCCTGGGGCATTATCGGACCGGGTGCAATTGCCCGGCAATTTGCCAGCGCCCTGTCGGAATCCGGAGCAGGGCGCCTCGCAGCGATCGCGACCCGCGATCCGAACAAGCCGGGGCTTGCGGAGGCGTTCCCCGGCGCGCGGATTATCGACGGCTATGCCGCGATCCTGGCCGACCCGGAGGTCGAGGCGATCTATATCGCGACGCCGCACACCTATCATGCGGAATGGGCGGTACGGGCGGCGGAGGCGGGCAAGCACGTCCTTTGCGAAAAGCCGCTCGCCGTTTCCGCCGCCGAAGCCGCGGCGATGACCAATGCCGCCCGCCAGGCCGGTACCTTTCTCGGCGAAGCCTTCATGTACCGGCTGCATCCGCTGACAGCCAGGATCGTCGACCTGGTCCGGTCCGGGGCGCTCGGCGAGGTCCGGCTGATCAAGGCGAGTGCCGGGATCAACGCGCCGAATTCGGGACCGGACGACAGGCTGTTCGCCAATGATGCGGCGGGCGGAGCCATCCTCGACACCGGTTGCTATCCGGTCTCGGCGGCGCGGCTGATAGCCGGCGCGGCCAGCGGCCTGGCATTCCTCGAGCCGGTCGCGGTTCACGGCGCCGGCCACCTTGGCGACACGGGGGTCGACGAATGGTCGGCGGCCGTGCTGCGGTTTCCGGGTGACATCCTTGCCGAGGTGTCCGCCAGCCTTTCCCTCACACAGGACAATGCGCTGCGCATCTTCGGCACCCGCGGATGGATGTCGGTCGCCTCGCCCTGGCGATGCACCGAATCCGGTCCGGCCGACATCGTCATCCATCGCCCCGACGGGACGACGGAGACCGAGGCGATCGATGAGCCGCGTCACCTTTATTCGTTCGAGATCGAGGCCGCGACGGCCGCGATCCGCGAGGGACGGTGCGAGTTCTCGCCACCCGGACCGACATGGGACGACACGATCGGCAACATGAAGGCGCTCGACCAGTGGCGCGCCGATATCGGGCTCGTCTACGGCTTCGAGCGGGATAAACGGTCCCGGCTCGGCTCGGCGCGGCGTGGTCTTGCAAGTCCGGCGAATCCCATGCCGCGACGGATGCTGCCCGGCTTGCCGCGCGAGGTTTCGGTGGTCGCCCTGGGCGGCGCCAATTTCACCTCCTTCCCGCAAGCGGCGGAAGTCTGCGACGCCTATTTCGAGCGCGGCGGCAACGTGCTCGACAGCGCCTGGCTCTATGGCAACGGGCTCTGCGACGAGCTCCTCGGCGCCTGGATGGCGGCGCGCGGCATCCGGGAGGAGATCGTCCTGGTCGGCAAGGGCGCCAACGCGCCGCTGACCTATCCCGACGTCATCGCCCGGCAACTGACCGAATCCCTCGACCGGCTGCAAACCGACCATGTCGACATCTATTTCATGCATCGGGACAATCCGGAAATCCCGGTCGGAGAATTCGTCGACGCGCTCGATCACGAGGTGGAGGCGGGGCGTATCAGGTCCTATGGCGGCTCGAACTGGACGCGCGAACGGATGGATGCCGCGATCGCCTATGCGGAACGCAACCACAAGCGGCCGCCGGGGGCGCTGTCCAACAACTTCTCACTCGCCGAGATGGTCAATCCGGTCTGGAACGGGACGCTGGCGGCGTCGGACGATGCCTGGAAGTCGTGGCTGGCCGAACGACAGATTCCGGATTTCGCCTGGTCGAGCCAGGCGCGCGGCTTCTTTACCGACCGCGCCGGGCCGGACAAGCTGGACGACCCGGAGCTCGTCAACGGCTGGTACAGCGACATGAACTTCGCCCGGCGCGCACGCGCCATCGAACTCGGCGAGCGACTGGGCAAGAGCCCGCTGCATGTGGCGCTCGCCTATTGTCTCCACCAGGCCTTCCCGGTGGTCCCGCTGATCGGGCCGCTGAGCCTCGCCGAGCTGGAAGACTCGCTCGAGGCGCTCGACATCACCCTGACCGCCGACGATCTGCGCTGGCTGGAGCAGGGAGACGAAGCGGCCGGGACCATTGAAGACGGGCCTGGCTAAGCGCAGGATCTCGCTCGAGGCGTCGGGCCCCTACGCTATGACCAAGAAATCATCATGACTAACGTGGTTCGGACTGTGCTTCAGTATGGCGAAAACCTTTTCCGCGTGACCCGCGACGTAGGCAAGCTCACCGGATTTCTTGCTGTAAGCGATCAAATCGTCCTTCTTTGCCTTATCGATGCTCGCTCCCGAGAAGAATGCCTTCTTTGGTAAAACGCCCAGGCCCAGCTTTTTGAAAGCCGACTTGTCCAGCCAAATCTCGTCGAGGCCCGGCCTAAAATCAGTCACGCGATCGACATTCGATGCTTTCAGCGCGCTATCGAAAACAAAGACATTCGATAGACCCGGCCCGCCGGAAAGCTTGTCCTTGCCTGAGCCTCCCCCAAGGATGTCGTTGCTGTCTCCCCCGAATATCTTGTCTCGCCCGCTTTGACCGTAGATGGTGTCGGGACCGGAGGTGCCGAATATCTTGTCGTTGCCGGAGCCGGCGTACCAGACCTTTCCCGGAATTTTAAGTGTAACGACGTCATTCCCTGATCCGAAAGGGTTGTCAGGTGAAAGAGAGAAAGAAAAATTGTAATTTTCGTAGACTTCCCAGTCGTCATGGCGAATTGATACGTTCGTTCCCGAGAGCGTTGTTGCCGAATCAACCGCTTCCAGATAATAATCGCCCTTATTCAGATGGATCGTGTCCCCGTTGTGGATGATCTGCTTGAGGGGCGTTCCCGTAGCGCTCTGGGCCGGACCATGCAAAATGAACCCACCATATTTGCCTCCAACCTGAAAGGTTACGGTCCCCGCGTCGGCAACCGAGAAATCAAAGTAGTCGCGATCATCCGCCACAAATTTATCGCTCACGGGAAGAGGATCACCCGGGGCCAAGCCGCCAGCGTCAGTTCTCCCGAACGCGGTATAGAAAGAGTCTTTGCCAAAAATTTGCGTGTCGCTTTTGGATAGCGTTCCGATATCCAGGCCAGATCCGGGTGAATTTCCCCCATGATCGGTGGGAATTAAGGGAAATACGACAATACCAAAAGAATAAGTTGCTGTCGTCCAACTCGAATCCGATGGATGGACTTTTATATAATGAAGTTGACCTTCCGATGAGGTATCATAGCTGACATGATCGAGTCTGGTATACGTCTCATCATTGGCGCGATTGTCAGCGAGCTCCTTCCGGTTCGTATCATATAGAACGAGATAGCTTGAGCCGCCGGGATTCTCATAATATGGCGCGGCGATCGAATAATCTGACGACTTGATGTTGAATTTATAGTATACCGTATCAAACGGAGAAGTTTTTGTGATAGTGCCTTCCAAATGGACGGTTAGAAAACGATGTGTTGTTGGATCTATGACGCCAAAGGTGCCAACCGACAACGCTCCTTCGAATGTATTGGGCGGCAATGTTGAAGTCATTGCTGTTTCTCGATCTTGACTAGGAAGCGATTAGCGGATCTTTGAGTGATCGCGGGCATGGCCCCAGGGAGAGGCATGCTCTGGCGTTCGGATGAACGCATCGACCCAAAAGTCGTCATTGTGCGGTCCCGCGAAGATGAGTCCAGGGTCGATCATGGCCTGGAATCTGGAATGCACCGACCCCCATTTGGGGGTAATGCGTGCTGCGTCGCGAAAGCCGTTATCAGGAGGATTCGGACGGAAAGCCCGGGCACGACAGGCCGCCGGCCGGAGGACGCCTTCCGCCCAAGCCCGATCGATGATCCAGTTGACCGCGGGCGGGTATCCTCGCGACCTCAGGTGAGCCTTGAGTGTCGGGGAAGTCCAGATCAGTCCTTCGTTCCCGGCGGTGTCGGATCCTGGCCGCTGCGCTGCTGCGCCGAGCCGTGGCGGCTTGCCAGGCTGTGCGCGGTATTGATCAGCCCGAGATGGGACAGCGCCTGCGGGAAGTTGCCGACCATCCGCTTGCGGATCGGGTCGTATTCCTCGGCGAGGAGGCCGAGGTGGTTGCGCAGCGACAACAGCCGCTCGAAGAGCTCGACGGCCTCGTCATGCCGGCCGGTCAGCACATAGGCGTCGGCGAGCCAGAAGCTGCAGGCGAGGAAAGCGCCCTCGTTGCCGCCGACCCCGTCATCGACATCGTCGGTCGCGTAGCGCATGACGAAGCCGTCAACGAGCAGATCCTCCTCGATCGCCTTGATGGTTCCGAGAAGGCGGGGATCGTCGAGCGGCAGGAAGCCGACCAACGGCATCGCCAGGAGGCTCGCATCGAGGGTCGTGCCGCCGTAATACTGGGTGAAGGTGTTGCGCTTCTCGTCGTAGCCGTGGGCGCAGACATCGGCATGGATCTGGTCGCGCACCTTCTTCCAGTGATCGATGGGCACGCGGATGCCGTATTTTTCGGCGATCCTCGTCGCACGGTCGAAGGCGACCCAGCACATCATCCGCGAATGGGTGAACGCACGCGGCGGGCCGCGCATCTCCCAGATGCCGTGATCGGTCGTCTGCCAGATCGACTCGACATATTCGAGCACCAGCGACTGGAACTCGTAGTGCTTGTCCATCGGCCCGAGGCCGGCCTGCCGCGCGATATAGAGCGTCTCGGCGATCTCGCCGTAGATGTCGAGCTGGATCTGGTCGGCGGCCGCGTTGCCGACCCGCACCGGAGCGCTGTTCTCATAGCCGGGGAGCCACGGCACCTCCATCTCGGGCAGCCATCGCTCGCCCGAGATGCCATACATGATCTGGAGCTGCTTCGGATGGCCGGCGGTGGCGCGGCGCACCCATTGCCGCCAGGCGTCGGCTTCGGTGCGGTAGCCGGAATTGACCAGCGCGTAGAGGGTGAGGGCGGAATCGCGCAGCCAGCAGAATCGGTAGTCCCAGTTGCGCGTCCCGCCGATTGCCTCGGGCAGCGACGTCGTCGGCGCCGCAACGATGCCGCCTGTCGGCTGGAAAGTCAGCAGCTTGAGCGTGATCAGCGAGCGGGTCACCGCCTCGTGCCACCGGGGCCGCCGGGTCGAGAAGGAGCATCGCCCGACCCATTCGCTCCACCATTCGACCGTCTCCTCGAGGCTCTGATGGCGGTCGGGGACGAAGTGAGGCTGCTTGTGGGAAGGGTGGTAGGAGAGCGTGAAGGGCATGGATTCGCCCTCGCGCAGGGTGAAGTCCGCGAAGGTCTTCAGGTCGCGGCCCTCGAGCCGCGCCGGCGTATGGAGTTCGATCGCGTCGGGTCCAGCGACGGCGCTGAGACCATAATCCCGCCGCGCCACCCACGGCAGCACCTCGCCGTAGTTGAAGCGCAGCACCAGCTCCATCGACACCGTGACCTCGCCACGGTCGCCCTGGACGATGCGGACGAGGTCGACCTTCTCCTCGTTGTCGGAAAGCGGCATGAAGTCGGTGATGGTGATGGCGCCGGTTTCGGTTTCCATCCGGGTTTCGAGGACCGCGGTCCCCGGGACGTACCGCTGGCTCGACTTGACCACCTTGCCCCTGGGAGCGATCAGCCAGCGACCATGTTCGGGGGCGCCGAGCAGGGCCGCGAAGCAGGCCGGGGAATCGAAACGCGGCAGGCAAAGCCAGTCGATCGATCCATCCATGCCGACCAGCGCGGCCGACATCATGTTGCCGATCAGTCCGTAGTCTTCGAGCGGCTTCGACAATGCCTGAGCCGGCTTCCTTGTTTCAGCCGCCATGCGTGACCTCCGGATCGTCCGTCATACCGCCATCGACGAGAACATTCGCTGCCGGCTCTCCCTTCAGTCGGGTGCCCCGGTGGCCGGACCGGCGGTCGGGTGAATCGGCCGCGGTGACTATAGACAATCCGGCCCGCCGGTGCGCGCCGTCGCGGGATGGAGGCGCGCTCAGAAGAGCTTCAGCGCGCGGAAGCTGGCGTGGCCCTTCTTTCCGACGATGATGTGGTCGTGGACGGCGATGCCAAGCGGCTTGGCGACGTCGACGATCGACTTGGTCATGTTGATGTCGGCCCGCGAGGGCGTCGGATCGCCGGATGGATGATTGTGGACGAGGATGATCGCCGTCGACGACAGCTCCAGCGCCCGCTTCACCACTTCGCGCGGATAGACCGGGGTGTGGTCGACGGTGCCGCTCTGCTGGACCTCGTCGGCGATCAGCACGTTGCGCTTGTCGAGGAACAGGATGCGGAACTG
>JAGRKY010000047.1 GCA_020442095.1 Bauldia sp. | reverse complement strand
CCGAGGGTGGCGGCAGCGGCGACGTCCCGCCCGTGACGCTCGACTGGTACAATCTCAAGACCGGCGCGGTGGAAAGGGCGGAGGTGGAAGGATTCGCCGTCGCGATCGACGGGCCTCCGCTCCGCAAGACGGAACCGCGCGACTGGCGCGCGATAACGATTACCGCCATCGTCGGGCTGGTTGCCCTGGCGGTCGTCGTCTGGCTTCTCCGTCGCCTGATCCCGCCGCTCCTGCGCTTCGCGCATGAACGCCGGGAGGCGTGGCTTGCATCCGAGACGCGGGCTTATCGGCAGCTTCGTCGCGCGGTCGGCCGCCGCGACTATGCGGCCCTTTTCCCGGCCCTCGACACCTGGGCCGGCAAGGTCACCGGACCGGATCCGCGGAAAGACCCTCGCCTTGTCGAAGCACTGACGCGCCTCGGCGCCACCCGCTATGGAACGGCGGAAGCAAGCGCTTCGGCCGCGCCATGGAAGACGCTGGCCGATACACTCGCGGACGCCCGGCGGGCGAGCCGCGAACCGGCAATTGGCGCGGGCGCCCTGCCCCCGCTCAATCCGAGCACCAGAGGGCGGTGACCGTCAGGTCACCGTCGCTCAGATCAGCATGCGAAGCGGATTTTCGACCAGCGCCTTGAACGACGCCAGCACCTCGGCACCGGTCACCCCGTCAATCACCCGGTGGTCGCATGAAAGTGTCGCGGTGAGCTGATCGACGAAGGCGACGCCGCCATCCGGCGTCTCCACCGCATGGCGATGCGAGCCGCCGACGGCCAGGATCGAGGACTGCGGCGGGTTGATGATCGCCGAGAATTCACGGACGCCATACATGCCGAGATTCGAGATGCTCGAGGTCCCGCCCTGGTATTCATGAGGCTGGAGCGAGCGCGTCCGGGCGCGGGCGGCAAGCGACTTCACCTGCTGCGAGATCACCGACAGCGGCATCTGCTCGACCGCATGCAGGACCGGCGTGAACAGCCCACCCTCGACGGCCACCGCCACCCCGATGTCGGAATGCGCGAAGGAGAGGACCTCGCTGCCCGACCAGATCGCGTTGGCGTGCGGCACTTCCTGCAGCGCCAGTCCCAGCGCCTTGATCAGGAAGTCGTTGATCGACAGCTTGTAGGCCGGCTTGCCCTCGGCATCCTTGGGCGCGCCGGCATTGGCCTCCGCCCGCATCTTTCCGAGGAGGTCGAGATCCACGTCGATCGACAGGTAGAAATGCGGGACGGTCGACTTCGATTCCCCAAGCCTGCGGGCGATCGTCCGGCGCATGCCGTCCACCGGAACCACCTCATGCGGCCGGCTGCGGTGAACGTCGCCGATCAACTCCGAGAAGTTCTCGGCCCGGTCGAGCGCCGGCGCGGCGGTGCCCCGCTTGGCGAGCGCCGCCTCGACGTCCTTGCCGGTGATCCGGCCGCGCGGGCCGGTGCCGGTGATCGACGCGATATCGACGCCGCCGGTCGCCGCCAGGCGACGCGCCAGGGGCGTCGCCGTCGCTCCGTTGCCGAGCCGGGCAGCGCCGAAATTTCCCTGCGGCGTCTGCACTTCACGATAGGGATCGAGATGCCGCGCGGTGGTCGGCTGGATCGAGTCGGTCGACTTGATCGGCTCCGGCGGCGGAGGAGGTGGCGGCGGCGCGATCGATGTCGCGCCGGCTGCTTCCGCAGGCCCCTCCTCGCCGACCACGGCAATCACCATGCCGACCGGGGCGACGGTGCCCTCCTCGACCTTGATCGCACTGAGGATGCCGGCCTCGGTCGCCGGCACTTCCACCGTGACCTTGTCGGTCTCGATCTCGCAGAGATTCTCGCCGACCGTGACCGCGTCGCCGACGGACTTGAACCAACGCAGGATCTTGCCCTCGGATACGGTCTCGCCGAGCTGCGGCATGAGGATATTCATCGGACGCGCGCCTCAGCTTTCAAGCGATTCTCGGATGCGGTCGGTGATACGGTCGACGCTCGGGAGCACCAAGTCCTCCAGCACGTCCGCCGCGGGCAGCGGCATGTGCGGAGTGGTGATCCGGACCATCGGCCCGTCGAGGTCGTAGAAGGCCTCGTCGCCGACGATGGAGACGATTTCCGCCCCCCAGCCGCAGAGCCGCGGATTTTCCTCCACGGTGAACAGCCGGTGGGTCTTCAGCACCGAACTCAGGATGGTCTGCGTGTCGAGCGGCACCAGCGAGCGCACGTCGATGACCTCGACGTTGATCCCGTGCTCCGCCTGCAGCCGCTCGGCCGCGGCGAGCGCGCGCGGCACCATCATCGCCAGCGCCAGCACCGTGGCGTCGGTACCGGGACGCACGATCCGCGCCGTGCCGAGCGAGTCGACGATCTCGCCGTCCGGCACCTCGCCTTTGGTCCCGTAGAGCGACTTGTGCTCGAAGAAGATCACCGGATCGGGATCGCGCACCGCTGCTGCCATGAGTCCGACGACATCATGCGGCGTCGACGGCGCGACGACCTTGAGGCCCGGGATCATCATGCACCAGTTCTCGACGCTCTGGGAATGCTGGGCGCCGAAACGCGAGCCCGCGCCGTTGCCGGTCCTCACCACCAGCGGGCATCCCACCTGACCGTTCGTCATGTAACGGGTCTTGGGGAATTCGTTGGCGATGAAGTCGAAGCAGACCGCGATGAAGTCGGAGAACATGATCTCCGCGATCGGCTTCAGCCCGGTCATCGCCGCGCCCATGGCGGCGCCGAGGATCGCCTGCTCGGAGATCGGCGTATCGCGAACCCGGGTCGGTCCGAACTGCTCGAACAGACCGACCGTAGCCTTGAACACACCACCCGCCGCGGCCACGTCCTCGCCGAGGAAGACCACATCCGGGTCGCGCGCCATCTCCTGGGCAATACCCCGGGCGACAGCGTCGCGATAAGTCAGTTCCGCCATGCCCAGCCTCCATCAGCGTAGACGTCTGTCGTCACAATATCCGCCGGCGGCATAGGCGACGCCTTGCACGTCTCGGTCGCGGCATCGACGATGCCCATAACTTCACTCTCCATGCCTGCCACGACGTCTTCGCTGACGCCGAACTGCAGCAGCCGCTCGCGATAGAGCGGAATCGGGTCGCGCTTCAGCCACTCCTCGAGTTCGCCCGGCGGCCGATACTTGGCCGGGTCGGCCCGCGAATGTCCGCTGTGGCGGTAGGTCAGGCACTCGATCAGCGACGGTCCGTCGCCGGCGCGCGCCTTCGCGATCGCCTCGCTCGCTGTCCGGAACACGACATCGGCGTCATTGCCGTCGATGACGATCCGGTCAAGCCCGTAGGCGGACGCGCGGTCGGCCGCCGGCTGCGGCACGGCCGTGACGGTGCTGATCGGCGTATATTCCATGTAGAGATTGTTTTCGCAGACGAAGACGACCGGCAGCTTCCAGATGACCGCGAAATTCAAAGCCTCATGGAAGGCGCCGATATTGGTCGTGCCGTCGCCGAAGAAACAGACCGAGACGTCCTTGTCCCCCCGGTATTGCGCCCGCCAGGCCGCGCCGCAGGCGATCGGCAGATGCGCGCCGATGATCGCGTAGGATCCCATCACCCCGTGCTCGACCGAGGTGAGGTGCATCGAACCGCCCTTGCCGCGCATCAGGCCGTTGTCGCGCTGCATGAGTTCGCCGAGGACCTTCTCCACCGACACGCCACGCGCCAGCGTATGGGCATGGCCGCGATAGGTCGCGAAGCTGAGGTCGCCCGGCTCCATCGCCACACCGAACCCCGCGGCGATCGCCTCCTGCCCGAGCGACAGATGGCTGGTGCCCTTCACCAGGTTCTGCAGGAAGAGGTCATAGGCGCGCTGCTCGGCATGCCGCACGATAAGCTGTCGCCGGTAGAGGTCGAGCCGCCTCTCCTCGCCGATATCGTCATTCGGGATCGCGCCCGGGGCGGATTTCGCCTGGCGTCCCGATTTCGCCCTTGGCTTCGCTGTCTTACTCATTGCCTTCCCTGATCTCCCGATTTGCTCTGCCGCCGATCATCTATCGCTACAGCGTTTCGGTCGCCCCGTCACTCGCCGCGGATTTGGTGATCGCTTCGAAGATCTTGATGTTCTCGACAAGCTCTTGCGGTGTAAAGCGGTAAGCTGCCTTGCCTTGGACCGCATCGGCCCAGGCCTCGAAGTTCTGCGTGACCGCGTCGTTCGCCTCATAGGTCACCTGACGGCGCTGCTCGGGGGCATCCGAGTGGATCAGGTGGGTCGGCTTGCCGCGGTCGACATTGGCTTCGCCGATGATCTCCACCCAGCCCTTGTCGCCGAAGGCGGTGAAGCGCGAATAGAAGGGTGTCACCGAGAGCGACCGGAAGCTGG